>JAKBCQ010000815.1 GCA_021807585.1 Planctomycetota bacterium
CTTCACGATGAAGCTCGTCAAGGGGCGTACGCTCGCGTCTTTGCTCGCCGATCGGAACGGATCGGCGGAGGAATCCGAGCGTTTGCTTACGATATTTGAGCATGTTTGCCAAACAATGGCATACGCACATTCTCGTAAGGTGATTCATCGCGATCTCAAGCCTGCGAACGTGATGACGGGGGCGTTCGGCGAGGTTCAGGTGATGGATTGGGGGCTTGCGAAGCCGTTGCGATCGGCGACCGAGCGGGCGAACGGAGCCGCCGGGGTCGATGCGATCGACCGCGCAAAATCGATGCGCATTCTCGACGCCGAGGTCGCGGATTCGCTTTCGGACGTGACGGTGATCGTCTCGGGACGAAGCGGTTCGGCAGGGAGCGAGTCGGCGATGGAATCGACCGCGGGGTCGATCTTGGGAACGCCTGCTTACATGCCTCCCGAGCAAGCGCGGGGCGAGATCGACCGGATCGACGCGCGATCCGACGTCTTCGGTTTGGGGGCGATACTCTGCGAAATCCTCACGGGTAAGCCCCCTTACGAGGGAAAGACCGTCGGCGAGATCGTCGGCCGGGCGATCGTCGGCGATTTGTCGAGCGTCCACGATCGCCTCACCGAACGTCCGGCGAACCCCGAACTTACACAATTAATGCTCAAATGCCTATCTTTTAACTCATTGAATCGACCGCGGGACGCCGACGAGGTATCGAAGGCGATCGCGTCGTATCGTACGGGGGTACGCGATCGACTGCGGAAGGCCGAGATCGACGGAGCGCGCGCCCAGGCGAAGGCGATCGAAGAGAAAAAGCGGCGACTTTTGACGATGATTTCGGCGGGTTTCGTTTTGATTTCGGCGGGGGCGCTGGGCGCGGCTCGGTTGCGTCAGGAGCAGCGTCGGATCGAGCGGATTGAACGGACCCGAGCGACGCTCGACCCCGTCGTCGCGGCGACGATCCGGCTCGCCGAGTCGGCGCGTTCCGCCCCCGTCGAAGATCCGCTCTGGAGCGAAGCGCTCGCGTCGGCCAAGCAGATCCGCGGCATCGTCCAGGGGGGCGCGATCGATCCCGAATCGTCCCGCAGAGCGATCGCGATCGCCGACCGCGTGGAAGCCGACGAACGCGCCGCCAAAGTTCGCGCCGTCGCCGACTCCCGCCAATCCAAGCTGATCGCCGATCTCGAACGGGTGCGCGTCGGCCGCGGCGATCGCTTCTCACGCATCGACACCGACAAATCACTTGTTAAATCTTTTAATACTTTTGGAATCGATATCGGATTTCTTATTGATCAAACGAAACCCGCCGAGGAAGCCGCGATCGTCGACTTCGTCGAACGCGTTCGCAAGCTTCCCGCGGCGGTTCGGATCGCGATCGCCTCGGCGTTCGACGATTGGGCTCTTGATCTCAAATACCGCAGACGAACGTCGACGATCCACGCCCCGCTCATCGAAACGGCGCGGCGGATCGACCCCGATCCGTTCCGCGACCGCCTCCGCGCGATTCAACTGAAAAACGACCCCGAGGCGCTCCGGTCGCTTCATGAAACGACCGATCTCGATCGGCTCGATTCGCACGGGCTCTATCTTCTTGGAGTCGCGCTCCGCGACGCCGGCGAGCTCGATCACGCCGTCAAGGTGCTTACGTTCGCTCGCGATCGCAAACCCTCCGACCTTTGGATCAATTACGCGCTCGGCGAAACCTATAAACGCATGCATCCACCTAATTTTCCAGAAATGATTACGTGCTTTTCCGTCGTCCGCGCTCTCAGGCCCGATCTGGGAGACGCCCTGGGGATGGCGCACGCCGAGAGCGGAGATCTCGCCGCGGCCGAACGAACCTTCCGAGAATTGATCCGTTCGGATCCGAACAAGGCGTATCATCATATGGGATTAGGTATTACTTTACAGCGCGGCGACAAATGGGACGAAGCGATCGACGAGTTTCGCACGGCGCTTCGTCTCGACCCCGACGACGCCTTGGCGCACGGAGTCTTCGCCAAAATGCTCGACTCGCGCGGGCGAACGACCGAGGCGCTCGCCGAATATCGCGAGTCGATACGCATCAAACCAGACGAATTCATGACACATATCGATTTTGGCGATACGTTGATCAAGCTCGAACGGATCGACGAAGCGATCGAACAATTTCGTGAGGCTGCGCGAATCAAACCAGCCGACGCGCGCGGCCGCGAACGCCTTGCAGCGGCGCTCAAACAAAAAGCCCGATCGATTCAATCCGCCCCGTAAGCTTCGATCGCTCAAGCAAACGCGCGAGCGCAACGGGGCCGTGCGCGATATCGAACGATCGTCCGACTTTATAATCGCCTTGAGCTCACCAGCGCCACAACAGCGTGCCCCACGTGAGCCCCGCGCCAAAGCCCGAGCTGAGAATCAGATCGCCGCGATCGATGTCGCCACGACGAACGAGTTCGTCGAGCGCGATCGGAATCGATCCCGCCGACGTGTTGCCGTACCGATCGAGATTCTTATAAACAGATTCTCGCGGGAACTCAAGAACATCTCCAGCCGCGTTTATGATACGAATGTTCGCCTGATGCGGGATAAACCAGCGGATGTTCGGCACCGATTTCGACGCGTGTCGCAGGACCGCGAGCGTCGAATCGGTCAAAATCCGCACCGCCCATTTGAACACGGCGCGACCGTCCATCGTCAGGTATTGAAGTCCCTGATCGAGAGCCTC
>JAKBCQ010000816.1 GCA_021807585.1 Planctomycetota bacterium
AAAAGGTCGAATCGATCCCGATTCGCGGTCGAACGCTCAAGCTCAATATCGCGCTCGGCGAGCTTCCCAATTTTCTCGCGCGGCCGGGAACGTTCGAGCCGCATCATCACGGCCAGATCAACACGCCGCTTTCCAAACATGAATGGATTGAAGGTCACGCCGCGGCGAATCGGGGCGAGCTTCCCGATCGTCTTTGGACCGAGCTTTATTTTCAAACGGTGTTCGACGATTCGGTCGCTCCGCGGGGTCGCCACTCGATGAGCGTGTTTGCGCAATACGTTCCCGATACGTTCGCCGCGGGCGATTGGGATTCGCGACGCGACGACGCGACCGATCGAGCGATCGCATCGATCGCGCGATTTTGTTCGAACATCCCCGCGGCGATCGAGCGCGTTTCGGCGCTCGGCCCCGCCGATATCGAACGCGAGATCGGCCTGGCGGGGGGACATATCTTTCAAGGGGAATGTTTGCCTCAATACATGTGGAATCAAAGGCTCGCTTATCGAACGCCGCATCCCGGCGTGTTTCTTTGCGGCGCGTGCACGTATCCGGGGGGAAGCGTCGTCGCGATCAACGGCCGCAACGCGGCGTATGATCTTTTGGGGCGATTCCGATGACGCATAATTCTCATCGATATCGGTGAAGGATCGAATCGGTCGTCGAGGTATCGGAAGGCCGATCGGGGGAGCGATTTCTTTGGGGACGACGTTGGATCGGAAGGGCTAATTCCGCTCCCGAACTCGGTTCGCCGGTACAGAAAGACGTTCGCACTTGTCGATCGCGGAAATTCGGAGTTTATCTCGCGTCGCGTTTCACCTTCCGGTTCGATTCTTTGAGCAAGCGCACCGCGGCGTCGACGAGCGCCTCGCCCGATCCTTGTGCGCAACGCGCACTCACGACTTCATAATTTCCCTGCGGATAGGCGCGGCGGGAGGGGATGTAGCCGATCGATCCGTCGGCGAGTTCGGCGATGATCGTATAAGGAAAAGGAGAATCCTGTTTGATCGAGAGGCCGAGTTCGACGAAGATCTCTCCGGGCAACGAGACGAACGCGAGTTTCTCCCCCAGGGCGATCGATTGCACCTCGACTTCGAGCGGCTTGCCCGATCGGTCGTTCACATCCAAAACGCGATACGCCTTGACGGTTTCGAGAAACGTCGGCGGCGGTTTTTGTTTGGATTCGATCGCCGCCAAGACGGCGCGCGCCCGATCGACGTCGCCGGGTTCGATCGGCGAGGTCGCGAGCTCGACCGTAACCGTCCGCGCATCGATCGGCGCGGGCTCGATCGGCTCGAGTTCGGGCCACGCCGAAAGAACCGATCCCGCGAGGATCACCCCCATCCGCGCCGCGTTTTCATGACCGTGCTGAACCTCACGCCATTTTATATTGATATGATTGACATCGCCACAGCACCCCGCTGTGAAAACCGAGACGATCTCTTGTCCTTTGAATTCGGCGATCATCTTGGCGAGCGTATACGGCATATCGGCCGAGAACGACGTTCCGCCGACGTTATCGAGATGTACCGCGTAATTGATATAAATCGCGATCGGTTTCCGATCGAGCGACTCACAATAGACGAACGGGACGTCGGGATCGATCGTTCCCGCGGGTTTGAGGATGTTCGGGTTGAGCTTGCCTGGATTCCAACCGACCGAGCCGTCCTTCATATGAAAACGTCTATTGAACGCGATCGACGATTGACGGCCCCGCGCCGCCCAAATCTTGGCGGGGACGAGTCGACCGTCGGCGCGACGGACCGCCTCGACGATCTTGGCGGGAAGCTCGGCGCGAAAGCGAGTCGCGAGCTCGTTCGATCCGCCGAGAGCGACGTCGCGCGCGGTCGCCGAGGCGACGACGGGCCCCGTGTGCGTGTGAGTCGCCGAGATCATCACCGATTCTGGATCGATATGCAACGATTTTTGGATCTCTTTTCGCGCGTCGACGACGAGGTCGCGCGTCGTGGTGATAAGATCGAGCGATACGAGCGCGATTTTATGTCCATTATTTTCAACCACGATCGCCTTGGCGAAGAGGGGATCGTGCACCCCCTCGGCGCCGCGCGGGCTGTAATACCCGGCCATCGGGGTTCCGAGCGCGGGGGTGATCTCGACCGCCGCGGCGCCGGCGCGCCACTCGCCGCCGCGCGCCTCGATCGAACCGATCAACACCAACAACACGACGAATCGCACGCTCGCCTCGCTTTCTTTGTGAATAATGTTCTAATCATTTTATTTCTGGGTCGGCTTGTTGACGATCGTGATCCCGACGGGGACGACCGAATCGGCGGTCGCTCCTCGGAACGTCGTCGTCACGCGGATTTTCGCCGAGAGAACGGGTCCCGGTTTGAGATCCCGCTCAACCTGGAGGTTGAGCACGCCTTCGGTTCGATCGGCGGCGATCTCGATCGGTTTGGCGCTGAGGCGATCGCCGACATTCGCGAACAATTCGATCCGCACCGGCCCCGTAAACCCGTTTTCACGTGATATCTTGATCGGTACGTCGAGCGTCCCCCCCGAAACGGCGCTGAAGCCGCGCGGATCGATCGAAACCGTAACCCTCCTGGGGACGACGTCGACCTCGATGAGATTGGAAGGAGCATTCAAATCGACGTTTGTTTTTTCTTTTGCATTTGGATCTTTACTGAACGCGTAACTCGAATTACCTTGAAAATAAAACGTGTACGG
>JAKBCQ010000817.1 GCA_021807585.1 Planctomycetota bacterium
ACCACTCAAAAGCCGTATCTTTCAGCATGATCGCCCTAAATCTAGGACGCCGATATGAAGTAACGAAGGCTTCGATGTTCGTGATGAACAGCGACAACCTGGTGCTCAATTCTAAAGCGGTAACGCGCGCTTTTAATGCGTTACGCGAGAATCTCTTGAAATCAAACATCGCCGATGTTTGTGCTGTAACCGTTTGATTTAATGTGAGTTATGATCGAAATGAGCAACCTCGGCGATTCCGTCGGTTTAGGCCCTGGGTTTGCACTTAAGTAGCGGGAGATTGAATCGGCATAAATCCGAGGGGTCGTGTGCTCGGCGCCGGCGGAATTTTTGTGTTTGGATCCACCGCGATGAACAAAGTTGAAGCCTGGAAATTGGAAAAGCACGGGTTTGATGTTTGGCCCGACGTCGTGCGTTACGCAAACGAGCGAACGCCGATGACGCAGATTCCCGAGCCCGATCTCGAACGGATGAAATGGCACGGCATCTTTTACCGCAAACGAGTTGAAGACGGTCGGTATATGATTCGAGTGCGGATCCCAGGTTGTGAGTTTTCCGCCGACCAGGCGCGCGAACTCGCCGCGATCGCGCGGATCGGTTACTCGATTTTGGACGTGACGACGCGGGGGAATATTCAGATTCAGGGCTTCGGCGTTCGTGATCTTCCCGAGATCGTCGATCGGCTCGATCGCGTCGGTCTCACCGGAAGGCAAACCGGACACGATAACGTCCGCAACGTGATGACCCACCCCTGGGCGGGGATCGACCCCGAGGAGCTGATCGACGGAAGACCCCTCTGCCGCACATTGACCGATGTTTTTATGAATAGCCGAGAATACTCGGATTTACCGCGAAAGTTTAACGTCGCCGTGGAGGGGCGCGGCGTTCCGGCGCTTCATTGTTGGACCCAGGACGTCAGTTTCGTGGCGGCGCGGCGCGACGACGGCTCTGTAACATTCCACTGGTTGCTCGCGGGGACGCAGGGGCAAAACCCCCGCCTGGCGTGGAAGGTTCCGGTTTGGGTGACGGAAGATCAGGCGCCTGAAGTCTTTCGCGCGTCGCTCGACGTCTTTCGCGCCGAGGGTTCGCGAGAGAAACGCGATCGGGGTCGGATGCGCTACCTGATCGAACGGATCGGCGTCGACGGGTTCCTCGATCGAATTCACGACCGACTCGGATATCGCCTGGAACCGAACGATCTCGAACTCCCCGCGATCGAGCGGAGCGAGGATTTCATCGGCTGGTTTCGGCAAAAACAAGCCGGCTTGTGGGCGATGGGGATATCCGTCCCGCTTGGAAGACTTACACATGAACAAATGCATGGGCTTGGGGATCTGGCCGAATCGCTGGGCGATTCCACGCTTCGCGCCTCATACGATCAAGGGATCGTCATCCCAAATATTGAGGAGGCGAAACGAAGCGAGGCGTCGCGTACGCTGGGGCGATTGGGGCTCGATCATCACGCCGATTCGGTCACTCGCAACGTCGTCGCGTGCACCGGGCGTCAGTTTTGTAACATCGCGGTCAGCGAAACCAAAGGGCACGCGTTCACGTTGATCGATCGGCTTCGAGCCAAAGGGATCAATCTCAATGATATTAAGATCAACATGAGCGGATGCCCGAGCGCCTGCGCGCAAACGTACACCGCCGATATCGGCCTGAAAGGGGTCCGAGTGCGGCGAACGGGGGGCGTACGCGACGGTTTCGACGTCTTCCTGGGAGGGGGAGCGCACGGACCGGTCGAGCTCGGGCTCGCGTACGTCAAGGGGGTCGACGTCGATCAGCTTCCCGAACTCATCGAACGACTCGTGCGCGAGTTCGATCGCGACCGAGCCGAGGGGGATACGTTCAGTCGCTACTGGCGCGAGCGGATCGTGCGTGAAGCCGCCGCTCCCCGCGCGATCGCCGAAAGCGAATATCGTCCTGATATCTGGATATGTGATTATTGTTCGTATCGTCATACGGGCGACGATCCGCCGTTTTTCTGCCCCAAGTGCTCGTCCCTCCGCAAGCACTTCGCCAGAATCGATCCCGCCGGCGGCGAGCCGAACGACTCGAGTTCGCCCGCCGAGCCCGCGACCGAATTCGCCGATTCTTCGGATGTGAAAATCCATCAATCCGAATCCGTCAGGAAGAACGAGGTCCGCGCCGACGGACTTCGCGATGTCGGGTCGGCTCTCGAGCTCGAAGCGAAACGACGGCTCGCAGTCGATGTCGACGGTCGCGAACTCGCGGTCTTCAGCGACGCGGGCGTACTTCGCTGCGTCGACGGCCTTTGTCCCCATGAAGGAGGCCCGCTCGCACAGGGAACTTGCACCCAAGGTGTGATTACATGCCCCTGGCACGACTGGACGTTCGACGCCGCGACGGGACGATGCACCGACGGCGCAAACTGTACAATTCGGACGTATCCGATCCGGGTCGAGGCGGGACGATTGCTCGTTGAACTTCGCGGCGAGACCTCGGCGGCGAATCCTTCGCCGGCTCAAACCGCGGCCGCCACATCGGCCTTGAATTCGCCTTCGACTCTCGCCGGATTCACCGCGGGATTCTTCAACGGCCGAGCCGCGTCGACATCGTGCGATCAGGAAGCCGATTTGGTCGTTCTCGAGGTGATCGAAGAAACCCACGACACCAAAACGATCCGGCTCGACAACAAGCGCGCTCGCTTGCCTCATCACGTCGCG
>JAKBCQ010000818.1 GCA_021807585.1 Planctomycetota bacterium
GAACGGGGTCGAATTATCGCTGACAGGACTCATCGAAGTGGTGATCTGAGGACCGACGCCGTCGGTATCGTAACTCGTTACCACGACCGACCAATCCTCCTCGATCCGATTCGCCGTCGCCGCGGCGGTCGCGATCGACGTTTGCGCCGCGGCGTGCGTCGATTGAAACATCGCCGCGGTAATCAAGAAAATAAACATCCGAAAGAATCCGATACGCATGGAAAATCCCTCCGCTTAGTGAGAAAGGTAGACGTGAACATAGCCGCCCGCGGACCACGTGGTTTGGGGGCCTCCCCGAATGACGTTCGGATCCCGTGTGAGCGCGGGTTGAACGATGACGTACTTGGGATTTCCTTGAAAATTCACGGCGACGATCCGCACGACCGCGAACTGATTGACCGTGTAGGTCGCGTTGTTGCCGTTGCCGCTCGTCGACGTGTAAATCGGAATCACGCGCGGCTGCCCGATAATGCTCTCGAGCGCCCCCTTGATCCCGGCGCTGATTCCGGGATTCCCCGAAAAGGTGTAAGTTCCCGTCGTCGAATCAAGCTGAATCGACGACGATAAATTAATCCCGTTCTCAATCTGATTGACAAGCGTCGACGTGCTGTTGTTCGAGGTATTAACCTTGATCGTCCCCCAGTTTCCCGGATCGTTGTTCGACACGGGATAAAGGACCGATTCGTAAACGCCGTCGGGTCCCGAAGTCACCGTGTTCTGCGAGACGTTGTAAGAATACTGATCGGTGGTTTGATTCTCGATCATCAACTGGTATGTGTTGGTATCGAGAACGATCGGCAGCAGGCTCGCGTTTTGCGTCGTCGAGGGGCTGAAGCCCAACACTTGATCATTGACAACGGTTCCGATGCTTTGTGCCGTGATCGAAGAACCGTGAAAGCCGAGGATCCGGCTGAAAAAGCCCGGAACCACCCCGCCGTGCTGCGCGTTCCTGGAAACGTTCACCATCACCGAGTTGTACTGCCCCATGAATCCGGGCGGCGGATACCACATATTCGTCGTCGGATTGACATATCCGACGACGATATCACCTCCGGGGGAGTTCTCGTCGTTGGACAAGAAAACGGGTTGTTGATTGAGAATATTGTTGTCTTGTGCGTACGTTTGAGCCGAATTCGCGGCCTGGCTCATCAGCCCTCCCCAGCCGTTGAACGTCGTGCTTAAAGTCGCTTCGTTCGCGAGCGTGTTCGCTCCGGCGAGCGCGCCCGAATCCGCAGCGGCGCCCAATTGCGCCTGCGCCGTCGCGACGACCGCGAAATCGACGCCGACCGACATCATTCCCGCGACGACGGGTAAGAGCACGACGAATAGAATCATGCTCACCCCCCGCGCTCTTGACGATACCTGGAAACGTCTCATGTGATTCTCCACGCGCAATTTGCGCTTATTTTCAAAAGATATGTTCGATCCGCATTCCGCTTCTAGGGATTCTCCGAACTCATCGTCGCCGAGGCCGAGATCGTCGTTCCGCCAAGGAACAGCGGCGTCGGCAGCCAGCTCACGCTCGAATACGGAACGCTCAACGAAACGGTCACCGCCGATCCGTTCGAGATTGTCTGCCAGTTTGAAGGAGTCGGGTTGACCGTCCCCACCGAGATCCCCGATCCCGCCAAAACTTGATCGACCGCATTTTGAACTGTCGTTTGCGTACTCCCGTAAATGATCGCAACGCGGCATCCTTCACGCGCCGCGGTCGTCAACAACTGCGCAACCATTCCCAATCGCGCCGATTCAATAAGACCCAATATCAGCAGAATAAATAGCGGCGCCACGAAGGCCAATTCGACGACCGCGCCTCCACGCCGATCGTCCCGCTTCCGTCGATCAACCGCACGCATAAAACACTCCTTCAAACCCGGCGCATGCGACGAAGAGCATTCCCCGTCGATCGGTCCGCATCGATATATCACGGATCGTCGACGCGAGCCATTCACGCGGACGACCGCGATCGAGAGCAAATCACGAGGATCCCGATCGCCGCGACCCTCAATAGAAATCTAGTTCTCAGCCGCCGACGATCTGGAAACCGCCAATCCACCGTACTGATATGTTTCCAAGCGTCATCAAAACGATGCGTCGCGGAAATCGAGCGTGCCGATTTGTGCGCATCTCGTCGCGTCGTGACGGCGATCAATCCAACCTTGCGAAAGAAAGCGCCGGGCGCTCTCGGAGACGAGGCGACGGTCGTTCTCCGAGCCGACCGATTGATCAAAATCCGGCGCATTCGTCATCAATAATCAAGCTCTTCAAACCGCCGCGCCGCGGGAACGAAAACGAGGATCGCGAACAAAAGCGACGTCGCCGCCGACATCAACGGATGATATCCTCCTAAATCAATCATGTTCTCATATGACGAAGGAATCGCGAATTGCCGCGTCGCTCCGATCGATTGTTCGAGCCAAACCGCAAGATCCGCGGGCTTGGGAAGGAGCCAATAAATCGCCTCGACCATGCCGACGAATCCCGTCGAGATCGACGCTTCTTTGGGAGCGACCGCGTAGACCTCATGCATCGCGAATCGACCATAATTAATTAACGTGCATATTATCCAAAAAGCGATCGATCCGAAGATTGCGACCGAGGCGTTCCGCGTCCAAACCGCGAGGAGCGCCGAGACCGCGAATACCGCGGCGAATCCGACGACGAAAAGGGGCGCCGCCCAA
>JAKBCQ010000819.1 GCA_021807585.1 Planctomycetota bacterium
GGAGAGGAAAAGGGGCTTCAGAAGGGTCGACAAGAGGGTCGACAAGAGGGTCGACAAGAGGGTCGACAAGAGGGTCGACAAGAGGGTCGACAAGAGGGTCGACAAGAGGGTCGACAAGAGGGGCTGATCGCCGCCCGAGAGACGCTTTTATCGCTCGGCGAGACGCTCTTCGGTCCCCCCGACGGCTCGACGCGAGCCTCGGTCGAATCGATCGACGATCTCGAAAGGCTCAAGCGATTGGCTCTTCGGGTTCTGGAAGCGAAAGGATGGAAGGATCTCCTCGCCGAATCATAAGGATGTCGTTTTATAAAATTACATTCATTCATTATCATTTTTGCGATTGCGCGAACTTGATCCTTTGGTATCACGTCGAGTCGGCGGAGCCGAATTCCGCGGCGGTTCTTGCTGGTCGTCGTCCGTCGGATGACCGGCGACGATGAGAATTCCAACCGAGCGACCATTCGTATCGACCTCTTTAACATCTTCGCGCCGTGCGCACGGCTTTCAGAGGCTATCCGCAATGTTCCTTCGTGTCGATCTTGGCTAAACGGCGGGTGTCCCGAAAACGAACGTCAGCGACCTCGCGTATAATTAAAATATATTAATCAAGCATATTTCTGTTGTCTCGGGCTAATTCAGCGAGCCTTATTTTTACAATCCCCTTCGGCAATGGTTTTTCCGCGTTTAAAAATTGGATTATACGAATGCGGCTCGCCGAGAGGTTCGCCCTTGCATGTTTTTTTCGATCGGTTCGAGAGACCGGTCCATGTGTTGTGATGAGTTCTTGTTCGCCCGTCGAGGCTTTGACCCCTTTTGGGTGATTGATCCCTCGCGATCGAAGATTAACCCTCAATACCCGCTGAATATGCGGAATTCTTTGAGGATAGCCGCTCGGGTGAGCGATGAAGGGACATACGTGCCCGACGATCACGCGAGAGCATGCCTGGAGAATGCACCGACTGTTCTTACGTGATAACAATGACGCGCTCGATCGCGCTTCCGGCCGGCAAAGAACGGGTCGGGTTACATGAAAATCGACCTTCTATCCGATTGAACCGCTCGGCGCGAATCCCATCGGAGCGGGTGCGATCGGTATTTCAGCAACCGCTGTCGAGGGGGGACGCGTTTGCGTGAGCACGACGACTCCGTCTCGTCGACCCGGAGCGAGGCGATGCTCATTTTCCTGATCGGCCGCGGTTCGCGACTCGATGTCGAAGGCTTGACGGGGCGTTTGGAATCGCTCAGGAGACGGCACGCCGCTGGAGGGGCGTCGGTCGATTGATCGTCTGTCGGTCCGGGCCTCGTTTCGTTGACTTCGATTTCCAGGCATCTACAATACGGTTTGCGGCATTTTGTCGACGACACGAGGTTGGACGTATTACCTGGATCTTAAAACCTCCATGCGAATTTTGACCGCGATTCCCGTCTTTAATGAAGAAAAGTACATCGAGGGGGTCCTCTCGGAGGTTCTTCGCCACGCGTCGGACGTTCTCGTCGTCGACGACGGCTCGACCGATCGGACTCCCGAGATCCTCCGAGGTTTTTCCTCGATTGCGGTCGTTCGGCACGAGCGGAATCGAGGCTACGGCGCGGGCTTGAAGTCGGCGTTCGATTTCACGCTCGAACGCGGTTTCGACGGTCTGGTGACACTCGATTGTGACGGCCAGCACGAGCCGGCGCGTATCCCCGAGATCGAGGCGCCTCTCGATCGTTACGATATTGTGTCGGGCAGTCGATATTTACAAGTGTTTGATCCGACGCAACGACCTCCGATCGAGCGGAGACGGATCAACCTGGAGGTGACGCGGCTGCTCAACGAACGGTTGGGTCTGAGCCTGACCGACGCGTTCTGCGGGTTCAAGGCGTATCGAGCGAGCGCGCTTGAGAAATTCGAGATTACCGATTTTGGCTACGCGATGCCGCTGCAGGTTTGGGTTCAGGCGGTCGAGCACGGGATGACGATTGTCGAGGTTCCCGTCCCGCTGATTTATCTCGACGAATCACGCGCGTTCGGCGGTTCGCTCGACGACGCGACGAATCGGCTCAACCATTATCGCGCGGTGTTCGAGTCGGCGTTGGAACGGTCGGGATTGATCGTCGAGAAGGGATGTCGCGGATGAGCGGTCTGATCCTCCGCGCCCCGAGCGGCGACGGCGAGCTTCTCGAAGTTCCGCCGCTCGCCGAAGCCGAACGTCCGTGGCGCGAGAATCGCGCGCGATTCGAGACCTGGGATCACGATTTTCAGGGACGCGGGGCGCTTCGGCTGCGCGCCATGGCGAGGCGCGACGCGTTCGCGGTCGCGCGGTCGTGCGCAATCGATTATGGTTTTACGATACCTGATCATAATTTCACAGATTCATCCGGCATTGTGATGACGGGGCACCAGCCCGAGCTTTTTCATCCCGGCGTGTGGGTGAAGAATTTCGCGGTCGCGGCGTTGGCTCGGCGGCTGGGGGGTGTCGGTTTGAACATGATCGTCGACAACGATCTGCCCAAGACATCCGAGATTCGCGTGCCGCGAAGGACGGCGGAGGGCCTGGCTGTCGAACGGATTCCGTTCGATTCGTGGTCGCTCGACGTTCCGTTCGAAGATTGGCGGGTTCAAAATGAAAGCATATTCGCTGATTTTGGTGGCAAGATCGAAGCCGCGGTTCGCGGTTTGGTAAACGAGCCGATCGCG
>JAKBCQ010000820.1 GCA_021807585.1 Planctomycetota bacterium
TTATGGGGACGACCGCGCTCGTCGCGTGGGGGGCGTACGATTCGAAACGGAGGAGGGGGATCGCGGTGTCGTTCGCGACGCTCGCGGTCGCCGAGTTGGCGATCCACGCGCACGGGATCTTGCGAACCGCTCCGCCGAGCGTTTTTCTCGGTCCCGATCCGATCTCAAACGCGCTCGTCGATCGTCGCGAGGAGGGTCCGTTCCGGATTCGCGCGCACGATTCGTTTTATTCGGATCTGCGTGCGCGAATACATGGTATTGAAAAAAGCAACGTTTATGATTCATTCCAGATACAACATTCCGCCGATTTGTATCGGACGCTGTTCGACATGTATCGGCCGCGGATCGAGCCGACGGCGACCGCCGACGACGATCCCGCGACGGCGCGTGCGGCGCTGGTCCGACGGGCCGTGCTCGATCGGATGAACGTCGCATACGTCGTCTCGGGTCCGATCGCAAGCGATCTGGGCTGGCCCGTCGACGAATCGGGAACGTGGAACGGAACCGCGTGGCGAATCGAGCGGAACCCGAGCGTTCTCCCCAGGGCGTATGTGGTGCCGCGGTCGATCACGTCGCGCGACGCGTCGCGCATGCTCGATCGACTTATCGAGATCAATCCGCGTGAGTGTGTGATCACGGATCTGGAACCGATCCTCGACGACGGTCCGCGACAGGGGTTCACGGCGGCGACGTACGACGCTTCGGATCCCGATCATATTTTGATCGAGGCGACGACCAAGGCGCCGGGGCTGCTGGTGATCGCCGACACGTGGATGCCGGGCTGGTCGGCCGAGGTCGACGGGGTTGCGACGGCGATCATCCGGGGGGATCATGCGCACCGCGTGATCCCGCTCGCTTTCGCGGGCCGGCACAAGATCGAACTCCGCTACCATCCTCCGGGATTCACCCTCGGAATCGCGATCACGACGGCCTCGGCGCTGGGATGGACCGCGGCCGCGGCGGGATTTTCGCTCGCGAGCCGGAGGAGGGGGACGACGATCGAACGAAGGTTCCGCGCGGGGCGATTCGCCCGCGCCGCCAAAGTCGCGATCCGCGATCGCCGCGCGTAACCGGCGGGAGATCGGACCGGATCGCGATCTTACCGATTATTAATCTTATATATAATGATTAAATTGTTTTTTAAGATCACCATTTATCGATCGGTCCCGAGGGGACGGGAACGTGGAGTTTCGATCCGCTTACGAGCGGCCGCGACGGCCCCGCGGCGCGGATCGAAACGAGGGCGCGGTCGAAAGTCGCAACGTTCGCCATATTGATCATACTAAGATAAATAGGTTTTGGCATATGTGTGAAGTGATAGTACCATTTGATGAGCTTGCGAAATTGGAGGCAGGCGATTTTTTCGCCGCGCAATTCGACCAGGCCGCGGAAGCAGCGTTCCATCACGTTCACGCGTTCGTCGAACGTCGGTTCGGGACCGGGATCGCCCGTTTGGGCCCAGTTTGATAGGCGTCGGAAGAAGAAGGGATCGGCGAGCGCGCCGCGGCCGATCGAGATCGCGGCGCAGCGCGATTCGATAAACATCCGCGCCGCGTCGGCGAGCGAGCGGACGTCGCCGTTGCCGATCACGGGCATCGATTCAACCGCGTCGACGACCCCGGCGATGCCGATCCGGTTCACTCGTCCTTTGAACCCCTGGGCGCGCGTTCTGCCGTGGACGATGAGCGCCGCGACGCCGACGCGTTCGAGCGCTCGAGCCAATTCGGGGGCGGTCGGGCTTTCGTCGTCCCAACCGAGCCTCGTCTTCACCGTCACGGGAACGTTCACCGCGGCGACGATCCCTTCGACAAGCCGCGCAGCGCCTCCCGAATCGCATAAAAGAGCCGATCCCCCTCCCGACCGGACGACCTTGCGCACGGGACACCCCATGTTGATATCGACAATTGTCGCTCCCAGATCGACGACGCGTTTGGCGGCTTCGATCATTTCGCGCGGGTCGTGGCCGTAGATCTGGATCGCGACGGGTCGATCGTGTTCGTTCGTCTCGGCGATTTCGCGCGATCGCGTACGGTTTTCGATAAGCGAACGCGCGTTGACGAGATCGGTCGTCGCCAAACCCAAACCGCCGAGTTCGCGCACCGCGACGCGAAATGCGAGGCTCGTGAAACCCGCCATCGGCGCGAGAAAGAACCGCGAAGGGATCGGGACCGAGCCGATCGCGAGGGGACGCGACGCGATCGCGGGGGGCGCGGGAACGTTCTCATCGCCGATTTGGGGTTCGGGATCGTCAAAAACGAGCGACAAAGGTCTTGCTCCAAAAACAGCCGGCGAACGATTAGCGTTTTCGGATGATACGATAATCGTCCCCCGCGCGACGAGCCGAGTCGTTCTCGACGCGACGACCCTTTTGGAACCGCAGAATATTATTAGATATAATTATTTAATTACAATTTATAACGACGACTCGCCGCGAGGCTCGCGGCGCGAACCGACAAATTCAAAATATAATATTCATGTATTTATGTTTTTACTTAATCGATACGGTAAAGGACGGATATCCTGGGAGTTCGCCCGACGGGATTCGGATTCCCTTTTCATGATACGACGTCGATCGGGGCGCGGCGGATCCCGGCGTTGACTCGACCGCCCCGCGCTCGGCTCGATTCGGAGGCGATCGCCTGAATCTCTAAACATGATCTTCTATTTATTCTTTGT
>JAKBCQ010000821.1 GCA_021807585.1 Planctomycetota bacterium
GGTTAAGAAAACGCGCGGCCGATCGTTATAACTTGAGCGGCTGTCGAACCGTGCTCGCGAACAAATCGACGAGAGGCGCCGAATCGAATGAATGACGACGACGATTCGTGGATCGATGAAGCCGTATCGCGCTTCGAGGGTCCGCTCACCCGGTATGCGAGCCGGCTCTTGAACGATCACGACCGCGCCCGCGACGTCGTTCAAGAAGCCTTCCTCAAACTCTGCGGGTCGCGGAGAAAACGCGTCGAACCGATCCTCGCCGAATGGCTCTTCACCGTCTGCCGCAATGCGGCGCTCGACGTCCTGAAAAAGGAAAAACGGATGAGCACGCTCAATCACGTTCAAATCTCCACGCAATCAAGCGTCGACCCTCCGCCCGGCGAGCGAATCGAACGCGAGGAAACGGCCGCTTCGATCCTCGAGGCGCTCGAGTCGCTTCCCGAGAGCCGCCGCGAGGCGATCCGGTTCAAATTCCAAAACGGCTTCTCGTACGAGGAGATCGCGCGAATCACCGGCAAATCGGTCTCGCACGTCGGCGTCTTGATCCACGAAGGGCTCAAAACCCTCCGCGCCGAATTGAATCCAACGGAATCTCATCATAAAAATTCATGATATTCTTTAAAGCAGGAGATCCGTCATGCCGCTCGATCAAGACGACCCCAAACTCACCGCCTACGCGCTCGGCGAACTCTCCGATTCCGAGTTCAAGACCGTCGACGCCGCAGTGATGCGCGACGACGACTTGCAAAAAATCGTCTCCGACACGCGAACTCTCGCGCATCGACTCGCGGTCGCGCTCCGCGACGAACCCGAACCCGTCCTCAAACCGATCGCTCCATCAAAGCTCAAGCCGACTCAATATCAACGTATCAAACCATTTTGGACTCCTTTAAGATTCGCCGAATTCGCCGTCTGCGCCGCGATTCTCCTCGTTTTCATCTGCTTGTTCATTCCGCCGATTCAACAGGGTCGCAGAAGCGATCTCGTCGCCGAGAGAATGCGAGAGAGTGCGCCCCCGGATTCCAAAATCGCCTTTCCAGAAGCGATTGACAAATCCGTCGCCGCGAACCATGAATCAAATAACTCTTACATTTTTATGCAAAGGCGATCACCCGAAAACCCGTCCGATAATCATTCGAAATACACCGACATCGACGTTACAGAACAATCGGTTGTGGATTCCAACGAGATATACGCGTCGACTCCCGATAACGCGTTTCACACCGTCGAACGCCGACCGCTCTCGACTTTCTCGATCGACGTCGATACCGCTTCGTACTCGAACGTTCGACGTTTCTTGAACGAAGGCTCGCTCCCGCCCCGCGACGCGGTTCGAATCGAGGAGCTGATCAATTATTTTACATATGAAGACGCCTCTCCCGACGGCGACGATCCGCTCTCGATCCGCGTCGAGATCGCGCAATGCCCCTGGAACGTTTCTCATCGGCTCGCTCGCATCGGCCTTAAGGCGAAGGAGATCCCCTGGGATAAGCTTCCCCCGGCGAATCTCGTCTTTCTGGTCGACGTTTCGGGATCGATGGATAACGCCGCCAAGCTGCCTCTGCTCAAGGCCGCGATCCGAATGCTCGTCGAAAAGCTACGCGAACAAGATCGCGTCGCGATCGTCACGTACGCCTCGAACGTCGGAATCGCGCTCCGATCGACTCGGTGCGACCGCAAGCGTGAGATCTTCGAGACGCTCGATCGCCTAAGCGCCCGCGGTTCAACAAACGGCGGATCGGGAATTCAGATCGCCTACGACTCGGCGCGGGCGAATTTCATCGAGGGGGGCTTGAACAGGGTGATTCTCGCGACCGACGGCGATTTCAATGTCGGAATTGCCGATCGTGATCTTTTGATTCAATTGATTGAGCATGAAGCCGCGACGGGCGTTTATCTCAGCGTCCTCGGCTTCGGCATGGGGAATCTCAAAGACGCGACTCTCGAACAGCTCGCCGACAAGGGAAACGGCAATTACGCGTATATTGATTCGCTCTCCGAGGCGCGCAAGGCGCTCGTCGACCAAACGGCGGGGACGCTTGCGACGATCGCCCAGGACGTTAAAATTCAACTCGAGTTCAATCCCGAACGCGTCAAGGCGTATCGATTGATTGGATATGAAAATCGCATCATGCGACATCAGGATTTTCACGACGACTCCAAAGACGCGGGAGAGATCGGCGCCGGCGGTTCGGTGACGGCTCTGTACGAGATCGTCCCCGCCGGGGAAGCGGAATCGACAACCGTCGGCAAGCTCAAATATCGGCATAAGTCCGATTCTCCCGCGGTTCAACCCCGACCGATCGAGCAAGAAGACGCGTCCCGAGAGCTCCTGACCGTCAAGCTGCGGTATAAACGACCTGGAGAATCGGCGAGCAAACTGATCGAACGAGGCGTCATCGACGAGGGTCGAAGCTACTCCGCGGCGTCGAACGACTTCCGCTTCGCCGCGGCGGTTGCGGCGTTCGGAATGATCCTCCGCGATTCTCCGCACAAAGGGACCGCATCGCTCGATCAAGTTCACGAACTCGCGTCGGAGAGCCTCGGCGCCGATCACGGCGGATTTCGCGGCGAATTCGTCGAACTCGTCATCAAGGCGAAACGCCTGCGTGGACGGTGAGCACGGTTCGCCGCGGTGAGTTTCGCTTTGATGGAGGCGTTTTGGGAGGGCGA
>JAKBCQ010000822.1 GCA_021807585.1 Planctomycetota bacterium
CGCGACCGGCGGCGGAGCTGCGGGCAGCGGCGATTCTCTCGTGTTCGGCCGCGGTATCGGCATCAGCCAGGGGCTGTACATGGCCACATTCTGGGCGGTTGCGCATCCCGATACGCGCGATCGGCTGACGACGACCGAGCTTCGCGGCTCTGGATCGTTCAATCGCTCGCACGTCATGACGACGACCGATAGGAATTCGATCCCGCGTCATGAGGCCGCGGCGATCTGGTTCGACGCGAACGGGCGTCGCAAGTCGTCGAGTCGCGGATGAAGCCCGGATCGTCGATTCCGGTTCAGAACGATATCGATATAATCATGAAAAGAACATCCATTATTATGTCTAATTATCTAGTCTCATCTCCTAAATGTTAAATTTATAAATCCGAATTTGAATTATTTCGGAATACATTTCGTCATTTATAAGGGATCGGCGACGATCTCTTCACGCGTGGGATTGGTGGATTTGGTATTGACTCGTCGGATGGGATTGCGATCTTGCGTGGAGGGAGCGCCGAGGGCGATCCCGTGGGGAAGCGACGCGAATACTGGTTATTGGCGGCGACGGCGCTGATCGCGAGCGTAGGGCTGATTGGTCGATTTATTGTTGAGGAGCCTCCCGATCGATTGCGCGGGAGGGCTTTGGAGTCGTTTCGAACGGGACGTTGGGAGATCGTCGAGGCATCGCTGATGAGGATCGAGCGGCGGGGTGCGGCGCGATCCGAGGATCGTATTTTACGAGGTCGCGCAGCGCGTGCGTTGGGTAAGATCGACGAGGCGATTTCTTGCTGGTCGAAGATCGTCGCGGGGGATCCGTTTGAGGCCGAGGCGTGTTGGTTGATCGGCGAGTCCGAGGCGTCGCGATTTCGGCTGCGAAGAGCCGAGGCGATCCTGCTTCGCGCCGCGGAACTCGCTCCGAGTCGTCCCGAGCCGCATTTTCACCTCGCCAAATTGTACGCGATCGAATTTCGGCGCAAGGCATTTGACGATCGGATGCGTCGAATGATGGCGTGCTCGCATTTAAAATTTCTCCAAATCACCTTTTGGTGTCAGATTGATTATTCGATCTGGGATCCGCCTCGATTTTTGAGGGCTTGGGCCAAGGCGCTTGAAAGCGATCCCGCCGATCGCGCCGCGCGGCTCGCCTTTGCGGAGGGGTTGCGTCGGCTCGACGATCGCGATCGCGCGTTGTCGATTCTTGAACCACTCGGACTCGCCGACCCCGACGCGTCGGCTCTCCGAGCGCGGATCGCTGTCGAACAAGGACAAATCGATCGCGCCGAGGCGATCTTGAAATCGATACCCGACGGGCATTTTGTCGGGGAGATGACGCGGGGTCGGATCGCTCGGTTACGCGGTAATCTCGAAGACGCCGTTCGCCGCTTTCGTTCGGCTTACGCCGCGGATCCCGACGACCGCGACGCGATCACCGAACTCGGGCTCGCGCTCGGCGCCGCGGGAAAAATCGATGAATCTCGCAAACTTATGTCTTTATCATACAATTGTGATCAGATTTTGTTTATGCTGAAGGATATGCCGATCGATCGTGAGCCCGACGTCGATTTTCTTGAACGCCTGGGGCGTCGGTGCGAGGCGGTCGGAAGGCGCGAGCAGGCGCTCGCGTGTTATCGGCTTGCGCTCGATAAAGCCCCGCTCGATCCGGGTTTTCACGAGGCGATTTTCCGAGTCGTGAACGCCGAACCGATTCGCAATAAAAAGTAATGGCATGTTATTTAAAATGCGTACGGATGTTTGAACGCCTGGATTCCGTGCGATCAGGGGGTGAACGCGAGTGCGATCGCGCCGACCGCGATCGCGCCTAGGAGTGCGATCAACAACCCCGCGACGCGGCGACGCTTGAGATAAAACAGCAGAAGCAAGCCGCTCGCCGAGATGAACGTAAGAAAGATCGCCGATACGTCGATGACGATCGACCAGGCTCGGCCCGAATCGCGTCCTTTGTGGAGATCGTTGAGAATCGCCACCAATCCGTGATCGGTGATCGTCAATTGATATCGCCCGTCGGCGCGACCGATGAAGGCGTCGGCGGCGTAGCCGGGGCCTTTAAACGTAACCGTGCATTCCTCGTCGTCGATGCGAAATTCGGCGACGGTTCCCCGCAATCGATGTTTGGCTCGTAAGAACTCGGCGATCGCCAACTTATCGACGCCCGTCGACGGTTCGTCGGAGTCGGCGGTTGAATTCGACGTCGATCGAGGACCGAGCCAGGCGGCGTCGATCGTTCCCTGAACGCGTGTGCTCTGTTCGAATTCGCCGAAAAACCAATCGGGATGGTTGAGCGTCACCCCGGTCAGGCTGAAGAATAAAACGATCGCAAGTCCGAACATAGATACATAGATATGGAGCCAACGGATCGCGGCGGCGAAGCGCAAGCCGATCGCGCGGCGGGTCGAAATCGTTCGCGAATTCGGCGGTCGCGTCGGATCGGCTATCGTCGAATTCTCTTCGATCAGGATGCCGCGTTCGACCGTCATTTCGCGGCTTCCCTCGGCTTGGTAACCCGGCGATATTCAAGCGACGCCGATTTAATTTCGACGTTTCCTTTCAGTTGCGCGGTGAACGGCTTTCGCTCGAGGGTGATCGGCCTGCGAATAATTTGATACGTTCCGTGCTCCCGCGCCGCCTCGATGAAGAGGGTGTATTCGCCGTCGGGG
>JAKBCQ010000823.1 GCA_021807585.1 Planctomycetota bacterium
ATTGTCAAATAAGAGGTTGTTCGCCTGATCGCCCGGGATCGCCCCCCCCGTCGCGACGAACAGATCGACGTCGCCGTCGAGATCCCAATCCCCGATCGATACGCCGTGCCCCTTCTGCAGATGACCCGTGCCTGATGATGTCGTCACGTCTTCAAATCGACGTCCCTCAACATTTTTCAGCATCACGTTCGGCGTGAGAAAAGCAAGGCGGGGACGTCCCGTCGCCAGGTAGATGTCCAGGTATCCATCGTTATCGAAATCGGCGAAGTTCGACCCCATCGGCGCCCAAACGCGATCGAGCCCCGCGGCTTTGGTAACGTCTTGAAACCCCCCGCGGCCGTCGTTGCGATAAAGCCTGGGGCGTTCGCCCCCCGTCGGTTTACCGAGATGAGACCGAACGATATCCGAGAGCGATTGCGCATAGCCCGTTACAAACAGATCGAGCCGGCCGTCGTCGTCGTAATCCCAAAACCAGCACGAAAAACTCTCGATCGGTTCGACGACCCCCAGTTTGGGCGCAACGTCGACGAACACGCCGTTTCCTTGATTATGATAGAGTCGATTCTCCCCACCCATATTCGAAACATAAAGATCAATGAAACCGTCGTCGTCGTAATCCCCCCACGCCGCGCCTTTGCCGCCGCTCTCTTTGATCACCCCCGCTCGCTCGGCCGTGTCGGTAAACGTGCCGTCGCGATTGTTATGATAAAGGCGACCGCGGTTGCGGCGATCGGGCTTTTTGGAAACGAACTCCCCCGCGATATACACATCCACGTAACCGTCGTTGTCGTAATCGCCCCACGCCGCAGCCTGCGACGCGATCGGGAGATCGAGCCCCGCGCGAATCGTCGCGTCCTCGAACGTCCCGTCGCCGCGACCACGCATAAGCGACATCCGCTGGGGATTCATCCATCCTCCCCGCAACATCAAAATATCCAACGCCCCGTCGTTGTCGTAATCGGTCTGGACGATATTCAAAGCCGCAACCTGATCCCCAAGACCCGCCGATTCGGTCCGGTCTTCAAACGTTCCGTCGCCCCGGTTCATGTAAATCGCCGCACATTGATCGGGGCTAGATGACGACGCAAATATATCTAGCAATCCATCGTTATTGAAGTCGTCGATAACGCTTCCCCCCGCCATGTTCGGCCCGCGCACGCTCAGGCCCGCGTCCCGGGCGATCTCGACGAACCGGCCGAAATCGATCTTCGATCGAAACGGCTCGATCGGAATCAGATGCTCGCGGGGAACGCGATCGGGATATTCTCCTAACGTCATATAAGCGATATTAAGAAGCCATTGCGCACCGAGATCGTCGGGGCGTCGTTTGAGATAAGCCTCGAACCGCGCGACCGCCTCGCGCGAGCCCGCCGGCTTTTGATGGATCGCGGCGCGGTCGATCGGGAACAAACAGCTCATCGCGTTCCGGCACTCGACGCAATTCTCGACCTCGCCGCGGCGCAACGACGAGATCCCGATCAACGCGTCGAATGTGGCGAGCATCGCGGGTTTCGCCAGAGGATCGATCGATCGACCCTTCTCAAAACTTTGAATCGCCTGCTCAAACTCTCCCTCGTAATTATGCAACGCGCCGATCGCAAGATGAATCCACGCCGCCTTGGCGGCCGAATCGGGATCGGCGGGATCGAGCTTCGCTAATTGCTCAAGATTGTATTCGATTCCGCGTTTGCCGCGATTCGCGAGCGAACGGCGTAAATCGGCGAGCGAGCGCGGATCGGCGACGGGTTCGACGAACGAACCCGCAAGAAAATAGCCGCTGTCGTCGAGCCAGGATTCGCTGAACGGAGGGATCGAAACGTTCCGCGCCGATACCGGCTCGGACGCTCCGCCGAGCAACAACCACACTCCCGCCGCGAAAAACAAAACGATCGCGATCAAGGCCAAGGCCTTCGCCGCGCCGCGGATGATTCGCGTCCATTTCATAAGGGAAGACTCATCGATTTCAACGAGTTCGGTTGGGGAATCGAAGCCCGATCGACCGCGCCCGTTCCATTCGCCGAGGTTGCGGCGGCGATTTCGCGCCATCGCTTCGCCTCGTCGTCTCGACCCATCCGTTCGCGGAGCGATGCGAGCTTTTCGTACATCGACGGTCGAGAGACGACCCCGAGGTTCTGAGTCGAAGTCGCTTCAACATAAATATCGCGAATCTGTTTTCGCGCCGCTTCGATCGCGCCGATTCTTCCCTCGAATTGCTTGGCGAAACTCCGCGATTCGTCGTCTTTACCCATCAGCCGCAACGCCCTGCTCAACCGATACGCCAACCTTGAATCGTACGGACGAGATTCCCAGGCTCGGCTGTACGCTTCGATCGCGGTCTTCCAATCAAGCTTATCCTGCGCAACGCGTCCGTAAAAATACGCGAATCGCGCATCCGAATGGAACTTCTCGGGAATCCGTTTAAGCGCAGCCGCGAGACCGTCGGGATCGGCGAGCTCGAGCGCGGTCAACAAAACATCCCAGACCTCGACGCGATCGGGATGTTTCCGTTCGACTTCTCGCAACAGTTCGAGTCCGGTCTCGAGTCGACTATTCTTCACGTATGCCAATCCAAGACCTAATTGCCCATGCAAATCTTCGGGATCGATCGCGACGATCTCTTTCAGCATGTTGACGATCGATTCGGGATCGGGGAGCTGCGCCTCGCGA
>JAKBCQ010000824.1 GCA_021807585.1 Planctomycetota bacterium
GCCGTGATCGATTCTGGGTAGTTCGTTGTCGAGTCGCCATGGCAATTGATTGGGTGTGATCATGAAGCCCGATTTGAAGCACATTCGATGATGAACCACTGGCTGATTTTCCGCCACGCTATCTTTAATCATGCCGACTCGGTCAATTATGCACGGCTTTTTCAGAATTCCCGAATCTTCATCTGTTCTTTATGATTGAGGGAAAACTGGGTAACTTGAGAAGGATGCGCTGTGATCGATTCTCGGTCAACCCAATCACAGAACCCAATCACAGACACCCTACATTTGAGAACCCAATCACAGACATTCTACATTTGAGAACCCAATCACAGACACGAATGGCACTCGGAAATGTCCGTTAAGTCTTTTGAAGAACCCAATCACAGACACCCTACATTTGAGCGTTCCCGCCTGCTCGCCGCCCAGTAATCGTCCAAAATCCTAACGACGCCAAGCCGCAATCTTTACCAGCCCGAACAGCGAGCGAGTGCGTTCTTCGTATTCGATGAGAATTCCTTTCAATAGCAGAAGATGCACTCGCTTGCGCTCCGGGCCGGTATTTCTGATCAACACCGCTCTCAACGATGCGCGCACGACGCATAGAAGTTACAGACGAAGACTCTGCATGTTCGATGATCGGTTGTGCTCTATTCGCGTTTGTCGCCTCACGCACTAATGCATGGGATTCCATAGCCGGCGGCATGTTTATCTCGTGTAACCAGTTTGAATCCTTCGCACCGAGCTTGAGCGATCAGCAGACGGTCAAACGGGTCATTATGAATAGGAGGCAAACTCGACACAGCGAGTGCGTGTGGTATCGTGATTGGTAGGGGAAGGAACCGGTTTGCGGTCATCGCGGCTTCGAGATCATCAGGAGCGTCGAGCAACCGAAGGCTTTTTTGATTGTAATCTCCCAGATGACGGCGGCACTGACATACACGGCGTTTTTTCCGTCGCCGATCGCCTTTCGAGCCGCTTTCGACAATAGTTGCGGATCGTCTAACCACCAGAGAAAGGCGTAAGTGTCGAGCGACAACGTCATGGCTTCTCCATGCCGAACGCGATGGCAATATCGTCGGTCAGGGTATTAAAATCCTCGGCGATGCGGATCAGGCCCTTCCATTGGCCACCGGTCCGGGGGGAATCATCGGTGTGAATGAGTACCAACCGCACCATCGGTTTCCCGGCCTTAGCAATGATAACTTCCTCGCCGTTCATGGCGTGCTCGATTAGCTTGGATAGCTAGGACTTGGCCCCGTGAATATTGGCGATTTCCATGCGATGGCTCCTTGGTTTAGCTAACACTAGCCCGTATCGCCCGTTCGACAAGACCGGTCGTCCGGTCGTACTCGATGGGCGGTTCGGTGCTCACCGCCTCTTACTGATTAGCCGAACACTATCAGAAGGCGATAGAACAATAAATTATATAAATAACAGGAGATAATCCCCTTTATTTCCCCTTAGCGTGCGCCGGAATCCGACTGATGTCAGGTCAGCCGGAAAGATGCCGCATGGCGATAGTGATCATCCCTACTACCGCTCAACAGGTCTTCATCTCCACAATTGATGCTTCATTGTCGGGAAAGGTCGACGGGCGAGATCGGCGCAGCGGGAGCGCGCCGTCGATCAGAGTAGAACCGACGACGCGATGAGAAGCCGGGCGATCGGCGCCCGGCGAAATCCGTGATCGATCGTGTAAAATTATTTCTTCATCATTTCATCCGTGAACTCGAACATCGCTTTGGTCGCGGGGTCGTCGGCGAGGCCGAGGTCGTCGTTGAGCTTGGAATGTTCGGAGTTTTTGGCGCCGAAGAGCTTCGCGGGGACGCCCGCTTCGGCTAGCACCGAGGCGAGACGTTTAGCCTGCGCCGAGGTGTCGGGATGATCGGCCACATAAAGCAAAAGGAAGGGAGGAAGGCCTTTGCCCCGGCTTACGTGGTTGACCGCCGAGAAATCGCGGTGTTTCGCGGGATCGCCGCCGAATTTCTCGTAATGGCCGAATTTCGGTTCGGGTTGACCGAGCGCTTTGCGACGCGCCGAGGTGGTCTCGATCTCAAGAGGTATATCGTACGTATCGCCGTCGACGGGGATGCAGCCTTTGATGATCGATAGATTCAGCCCTTCGGCTTTGAGATAGCGATCGTCGGTGCAGATGAGCGCCGCGAGTTGAGCCCCCGCGGAATGCCCCATCACGAGGATTCGATCGGGATCGCCGCCGTATTCCGCGATATGTTTATGAACCCAACTCATCGATTTGGCGACGTCGCGGACGATCGTTCCCATATCGACTTTGGGGAGCAATCGGTAATTGATTGACACGAAAACATAGCCTTTGTCGACGAACGCCTTGGGCTTGACTCGCGCTTCTTTTTTATCGCCTCCCTGCCAACCGCCGCCGTGAATCCAGAACAACACGGGCAAGTGTTTGGCGTTCACGGGAGCGTAGACGTCGAGCTTTTGCAGTTCGTTAGCGGGCTCGGCGTAGGGGATATCGAGCTTGACGCTCTGCGCACGCGCCGCGGAAACGAAAGCGAGCGAGATGATAAGATAAGCGATTCTTTTCATGTTTGTGTCGCCATAAATATAACGGGTCGACGGTCGTTCGCCGGTGGAGTCCGAGACCGAGACCGCGGTCGAGAACGAGATCATTCCCACCGAATTTCAG
>JAKBCQ010000825.1 GCA_021807585.1 Planctomycetota bacterium
ATCAGGGGGGCGACTCCGTGTAACCAAAGATGATGATGGAGCTCCGCCAGTTCATCTTGCGTCAAATCTTGATTCGTATTATCAATGACATAAGCCGCGACCTGTGACGATCGTTTGGTCAATCCCTCGGCGTCGGGGAATCTTCGAAAGAAAACGAAATCGATGCGATTGAAGCGTGAGGCCTGCAGCAGGATCGCGCGCTCGTGCGGGCTTTCCGCCGAATCGAGGCTGTTAACCGAAACGAGGCCGTCGATCGGCGTATCTTGTTCGTCGATCATGTCGACCCACGCGAGCGATTTCACCACGGGCTCATCATCCTTGCTGGAACCGTGCATACCGGCTCATCGACGGATTGGGCCATCATCGCCTACGACACCCTCAAATCCAAGTGTATCAACGCCTCTCATCGTCTGAAAGAATAGCACGCGCGGGCCTACCGCAAAAGGACGCAACGGATCGATTCGTGCAGAAGATCGGAGAAAGTGCCTTATGTCGGCGACTCCGTTGTCGAGTTTATCGGTCAACTCAAACCAGAACGGTAAGTATTCGAGCGGAACCAAGGTTTCGAGGCGTACTGTAGGTCATCGGTATGACAACAGGAACATTGCAAGAGGCCGATTGTGGTGAGCCTGGGGTGCACCTATCGGTTTTTACCGAAAACGATTAGATCCAACGTTATCGAGACGTCATCTCTCTCGTGGATGGATGGAGATGCCGCCGCCCAAGTTCATCGTTTACAAGAGCGCCTTTTGACAAAACTGTAAAAATACGACCGCGTAGAAATACAAAACTGTATATTGACGCCGGTGAAGAACTCGGGTACAAATGAGTCGTGAGAATCTCGGCACGAACTCCCACGCGAAGGATGAATCATGAGGAACATCATCGGATCTCCCGTTGAAGGCGAGGATTTCTTTGACAGGCCCAAAATCGTAGCCAATCTCCTGCGAGAGCTCCGCGACAATCAGGCCAATATCCTCCTCGTCGCTCCTCGCCGCGTCGGCAAAACGTCACTGATCCTCAGGATCTGCGAAGAATGGAAGAAAGACCCTCATAAAAAGGCGGTTTTCCTCAATATCGAAGGGTGTGGCGACGAACTCGCTTTCGCGGAAAAGTTGATCAATGAGTTGATGGAAACTGGTTTCAACCCCGATCTCATAAATCGAGCGAAAAGGATCATTGAAAATGTTCGAAAAATGATCGGTCTGAAATCGATCAAATACGAAGGTCTGAATGTCGATCTTGGCGATGCGTCCGAGGATGATTTACGAACCTTGGGGAAGGTATTGGAATCGATTTTTCGCAAGATCGAAGAAGGAACAGATAACGTATTGATCGCACTCGACGAGTCGCCCGAGCTGCTCCTGACGCTGAAGAAATCGGACGAAATCGCGGGTCCAAAACGCGTCGTCTCCTTCTTACATTGGCTACGCGATATGAGGCAGACCTATCGATATAAGATTCGTTGGGTTTTTCTCGGGTCGATCGGACTTGATAACTTCGTTTCGAATCATCATATTCACTATCTCATCAATGATTTTCAACTTTTTTCGTTGGACGCTTTCACCCCCAAGGAGGCAGACGACTTCCTCAAGAAATTGTGCACATCGTCTAATCCGTTGATAACACTTAACAAGTCCAAACGAACCGAAATCATCAGACGTGTCGGATGGCCCCTCGCCTATCACTTGCACCTGGTTTTCCATGAACTCCTAAATTCCAAGCCGCTCTCGGTCACCGCGGCGTTCGATTCCTTGTTAAAACCTGAAAACCTCGCTTATTTCGATACATGGCGGGAACGTATCGATGCTCAATTCTCCGAGCCCGACGCCGCGGCTTGCAAAGAAATTCTCATTCAAGCTTGTCAAGATCCTGATGGATGTGATCGGGGACAATTCCTCGCCGTATTGATGACAAAACCTTCGGCCGATGTCGAGATCGTCGACGAACGGCTTTCAAGCCTTCTTATCATTCTGGAACGCGACGGGTATCTGATCCGAAAAGACTCTCGATACGCCTTCCGATCGTTCCTCCTCCGCGATTATTGGAAGAGGATACACGACTTATGAATACATCGAAAATCGCCGTCGGTGCGCTCACGCTATATAACCCCGGTCGTATGAAAGACGATACAATCAAAGCCGCGTTCACGGCGCGCGACGATCTCCTCAACCGCTTGATCGCCGAAATCTCAGCCGAAAATTCAAAAAGCAGAGCCCAGCATCACCTCGTCGTCGGCAAGCGAGGCATGGGTAAAAGTATGTTACTCGCTCGTATCGCAGCCGAGATACGGACAAACGACGATCTTTCAAGGCGATTCGTACCGCTCGTCTTCGCCGAGGAACAATACTCGGTCGATCGCTTGTCGAAGTTCTGGTTGAACTGCCTCGACGCACTCGCTGACGCATCGGAGCGAATGGGAGACGACGAATCCGGAAAGCGAATCGACGACATCGTCAGGAACCTACAATCTCATAAGACGGACGGAAACGAGAAAATCGATCCCTCGACCGACGCGGAACTCAAAGCCTTTCTTGATGTCGCTGAGAAGATGCGTAAACGCCCCGTCCTCCTGGTCGATAACTTGCAATTGGTTTTCGAACGCATCGCATCGATCGATCAACACGCACTCAGAGAATTGCTCATGAGGCCGGGATCGCCGAT
>JAKBCQ010000826.1 GCA_021807585.1 Planctomycetota bacterium
TCCACACCAGGACTTCGCGCCTCTCGAATCGGGAGATATGATCGCGATTGTTACGAAGATCGGTTCCGATTCTCGTCGCGTTTCTCGCGAAACCCGATCGATCAGCGGGGTTATGCGCGCGCATATTGGAGTCACGAGGCGCGGGGGAGGATTTCGACGCGATCGTCGCTTTGGGGTCGGTCGCATTTTTCTTGTTGTGGATGTCGGAATCGCGTCGGCTCGATCGTCATGGAAGCGAGCGGGAAGGTTTCTCGCTCGTTTCACCCGAAAGGAAAATCATGCAATACACGGTGATGATTTACGAGACCGAGGCCGATTTCGCCGCTCGAACCGATCCCGAGAAGTGCGACGCGTACTGGGCGAACTGGCCTCCTTATCGTCAGGCGCTGGTCGACGCGGGGGTGTTTGTTGGGGGCGCGGGGCTGCAGAATCCCGATACGACGACGTCGATTCGGCTGCGCGACGGGAGACCGCTGGTCCAAGACGGTCCTTTCGCCGACACGAAGGAGCAATTGGGTGGCTTCTTTATCATCGAAACCGAGGATCTCGATTCGGCTCTGAGGTGGGCTGCGAAGTGTCCGATTTCGGAGGGGGGAGGTGTGGAAGTGAGGCCCAATTTGAAAGCTTGCTCGCTCCCTTCGAGGTGACGATACCGATGGACGCGCATCGAGCGATCGAGCGGTCGGCTCGCGATTCCTACGGTCGCTTGCTGTCTTATTTGGCGTCGCGCACGCGCGACTTGGCCGCGGCCGAGGACGCTCTTGCCGACGCTTTTCAGTCTGCGCTGGAAACTTGGCCGGGTGCGGGAGTTCCGGAGAATCCCGACGCCTGGCTGTTGACTGCGGCGCGTCGTCGTCTGATCGACGCCTCGCGGCGTGATCGGATTCGCTCAGAGGCGGCGCCGACGCTGATTGCAATGGCGCAGGCTAGCGAATCGAGCATTGCCGACGGATTTATCTTTCCCGACGAACGGCTCAAGTTGATGTTTTTGTGTGCGCATCCCGCGATCGACCCCGCGGCCCGCACTCCGCTGATGCTGCAAACGGTGTTGGGATTGGATGCTGGGCGGATTGCTTCGGCGTTTTTGGTGCGTCCTTCGGCGATGAGCCGGCGATTGACGCGCGCCAAGGTGAAGATTCGAGACGCCCGGATTTCCTTCGATTCTCCCGAGGCCGAGGAGCTTCCGTCACGTCTCGAGGCCGTTCTGGAGGCGATCTACGCGGCTTACGGGAGTGGTTGGGACGACTTATCGGGTTCGGACCCCAAACGACGCGGGCTTTCGGTCGAGGCGATCGATCTCGGCGAGCTGGTCGTTTCGTCGTTACCCGGTGAACCCGAAGCGCTCGGGTTGCTCGCGCTGATGCTTCATTGCGAGGCGCGACGGCCGGCTCGACGAGACGCCAAGGGGGCATACATTCCTTTATCGGATCAAGACACGACGCTCTGGTCGACCGAATCGATCGTGAGAGCCGATTGGTTGCTGCGAACCGCCGAGAGAGCGGGACGAATCGGTCGGTTCCAGCTCGAGGCGGCGATTCAATCGGTTCACGCTCGTCGCGTCGCGACGGGGAGAACCGATTGGGAAACAATCGCTCTTTTATATGAGGGTTTAATACGGATTGCGCCGACGATCGGCGCGCTGGTGGGTCGAGCCGCTGCGGTCGCCGAGGCTCGAGACGCGCTCACCGCGTGGGCGTTGCTGGGAGCAATTCCCGTCGCGGCGGTGGCCGAATACCAACCGTATTGGGCGCTTGCGGCGCGTCTGCTCGCGCTCCTGAATCGGTTCTCCGAAGCCCGAGCGGCTTACGGCAAGGCGATCGGCCTGTGCGAGGATCGGGCGACGCGCGATTTTCTTGTTCATCAAATGCAAATACAAGATGATTATTTAATGAAAGATGTTTTATAATTATACGGCAATTGAAGTGTAAGTCGAAAAGCGATCGTTTGGGGACGCGGCGTCGTCGATTGTTTGATTCCGGCGCGGTCTTTGCGGGCTCGATCCTGATCGCGATCGCGATCGGCTTCTGGTAGCTTATTGATTCGAGAGCGTAAGGGTGTTTGTCATTGACGAAATAAATGGGAACGAAGTGGAAGGTTTGATGATGAAATCCCCCCTGATTCGTGAGAGCGAGATCCACAAGATCGCGTTTGTGGGCGATTATTTGCCGCGCAAGTGTGGGATCGCGACGTTCACGCACGACATGTACTCGTCGATTTCGAAGCGATTTGCCGAAACCGAGTGTTTTGTCGTCCCGGTGAACGATCGTCCCGAGGGTTACGATTATCCCGGCGAGGTTCGGTTCGAGATCGATCAAGACGATCTTGATAGCTACCTCCGCGCCGCCGATTTCCTCAATTTCGCCAATACCGACGTCGTCTGCTTGCAGCACGAGTACGGGATTTTTGGCGGGCTTGCGGGGAGTCACATTCTGGGGTTTTTACGCGACCTGAGGATGCCGATCGTGACGACGCTGCACACGGTATTGCGCGATCCCGATAGCCACCAGAGGCGTGTTCTTAAAGAACTTGCCGAGCTCTCGGCGCGGGTCGTGGTGATGACCGAACGCGCTCGAAAGTTCCTGTTGGAGATTTATCGCGTTCCCGCGGACAAAATCGATCTTATCGCTCACGGGATACCCGATACGCCGTTCGTCGACCCCGAC
>JAKBCQ010000827.1 GCA_021807585.1 Planctomycetota bacterium
GTATCATTAATTATGTAAGTATATTTTTGGATTCGAGGTTCGATCTACGAAATCGGTTCGTCCCTTGGGCGAGAAATGATCCTCAAATCGCGCGGAGCATGCGGAATTCGTTCGGCGACGCCTCGGCCCGAATATTTGACAAAACATGATGAGATATTAAAGTAAAATAGAATAACATTTGCATAGTTCAAGATATGCGAGGAGCGGTCGCGTCGGGTAGGGAGCGACCGCTCCATTTTAAGCGTGAGCCGATCGATCTGAAGAGCTTAACAAACGATGATCTGATTCGCGAGCGTCGTCCGCGCGTCGGCGAGATCGAGCGCAGCCTCCTGCGCGAGCTGTTTGGCGTGATACGTTCGCGTCTTTCCTTGGAGAATGATCGTATCATCCGAACAAACGACGTGGAGATCGCGGATTCGTCCGCTCGCCTTCGTCTCGATGTAACCTTCGAGACGCTCCGCCAATCGATCATCGATTGGAGGAGAGGCGGAATTACGCGCATCAAGAATCATCTTCATGCCAAGCTCCCAGTTGATCGACGCGGAACGCGCCGAGACCGTCCAATGATCATGGTTGCGAAGCGAGAACGCGGGAGGGGGGTGGTCGCGCAATTCGGCCGTTCGAAGAAAATGCATTCAAACGGCGCGCGAAGTAACAAATACTCCGTTCAATCGACGGCCGGACCGCCTCCTTGATCCCAATCCTTAATCTAAACGCAAGCAGGGAGAATCGGCGACTCTCCCCCGATTCGGAATCATTATGCTAGCTTCGGTCGATCACCGCGTCAAATCAATTCTTGCCCGAAATCGCGCCGGCCTCGCCCGGACGCGGCGCCGGAGTCTCAAGCAAATCCTCGGCTTGAATAATCGATTCAGCAAGTTTTGACATAGGCAAGCGTTGATCTTGACTGCGGCGTTGGAGGAGGCGAAACGCCTCGGGTTCGGTGAGCCCCCGCCGCGACATCAGAATCCCCTTGGCGCGTTCGATCATCTTCCGATCGCGGAGCGTGAGTTCGAGCGTCGCGACGTTGTCGCGCAACGTTTTCAGCTCGCCGGCTCGAGCAAGCGCCACTTGAATCGCGGCGTGCAGGCTCGGACTCGTCACCGGCTTCAAAAGATAATGAATCACCCCGTCTTGGATCGCTTGCTCGACCAGATCGGGATGGCCGTGTGCGGTTAAAATAATCACCGGCGTGCCGGGATCATGCGCGATCTGCCGCGCCGCGGTCAGTCCGTCCATCCCAGGCATCTCGACATCCATCAGAACCAGATCGGGAAGACCTCTACGACAAACATCAATGGCACGCTGGCCGTCGTCGACGACCGCCAATACGTCGTAACCGAGCGCCTCCAATTGACGTTGCAGGCCCGCAGCGACGGGACGTTCGTCGTCCGCGATCAGGACGCGATACGGTCGGCTCATGCGTGACTCCCCTACCCCGACGTGTCGTTCATTCGTCAATCACCAAATCTTTGGTTGACAAAGACGCCGACAAACCCGTCGCCTTGATTGTTCGTTCTGGAAGCCCCGAGGACAAGTCCCCGATTCCAAGTTCGTCGTCGAGCTCCCATTCGCCGACGCGTCGCGCCGACTCGACTTGACGACCCGGTAATCACTCTGCACAATTCGTACCTAAAGTCGTGGATTTCCGCGTTATCGCTTCGGGGTCTCCGGTCGATCCCTCATTTTAGGACCGGGAGAATCGTAGGATGGTATTCCGAGCCACACCGATCCTGCTTTTTGAGGATCTCTCGATCGACGACGAATGGGAAAGCCCGGGACGGACGATTACCGTCGCCGATGTCGTTAACTTCGCCGGGCTCTCGGGCGATTTCAACGCGATCCACGTCGATCACGACGCCGCCAAAGCCGGAATCTTTCGCCAACCCGTGGCGCACGGCCTGCTCGGATTGATCGTATCCAGCGGTCTGGCGATTCATCATCCCCAAGTTGAAACCTTGGCCCTCCTCGCGATCCAGGATTGGAAATTTTTGCAACCGATCCGCTTCGGCGATACCGTCCGTTCCCGAACCCGTGTCGTCGCGCTCGAACCCAAAGCAGGCGGCAGACGCGGACTCGTCACCTGGAAACGTACCCTCATCAACCAGGATAATCAGATCGTCCAGGAAGGGACTTATCAAACACTTGTCAGAGGCAAGCGAACGCCAGATCGACAAGTGTCCGTTGCCGTCCCCCGAACCGCCGCCGACGCGAGCTCCTAGCTAACATCCCCCTCGACCCCCGCCGCGGCTCGGGTCGACCCTCCCCGTGCGAGGCGCCAGCTTGATCCGTTACCGTACCGAGGTGATCGTCCCCGACGACCGCTACATCCACCTGAAACTCCCCGCCGACGCTCCTCTCGGACGAGCCTACGTCGTCGTCGAATTCGATTCCCCAACGAAACCCGGCGATCATCACGAGCGGCTCGATCGCGACTTCGAATGGTGGGACGAATTCGACTCCGATGAAACATCAACTGATAAGTAAGTATAATAATGCGTTATTAATAACGGTTTTATTATTCCAAGAAAGAATAACATTATCATGATTCGTTCCGACGATCGATTCGAGGATCGCGTCGCCCTGGTGACGGGAGCGGGCCGAGGGCTGGGTTTGGGAATCGCGCGGTCGCTCGCCGAGGCGGGTTTCAAGGTCGCGGTGA
>JAKBCQ010000828.1 GCA_021807585.1 Planctomycetota bacterium
CCTGAGACTCACAAGGTCGATCCCGATCGGATTGATTTCGGCATGATCGGCAAAGGGAAGGCCAAAACGGTGAAGTTCCATGTCGAGCATCTCGGACATAACGCCGAAGGATTCGCCGATCGTGTCGTCGCGGTGAATTGCAATCGAGCGGTCGCGGTCGAACGCGACGCTCAAACCGACGGATTTATCGCACGCATCGAGCCCGACGACCGCGACGGGATGATCCAGGGAGAGATTCAGTTACTCGTCGATGGATCGAAGGAGTTGAAGGTACCGATTTGCGGCGAGATCACCGATCCGATCGTCGCGGCGCCGAGGATGCTCGATTTGAGAACCGGTCAGGTCGCCCATATCATGCTCAAAAGGATGGACGGCGGACCGCTCGGTCATTTAACGTCGTTAGAAGCTCCGAAAGGTGTCGAAGTTATGAATGGAGAACGAGAAACCGGGTTGATCCACCGTATTGATGTAAGGATCTTCGACGCTTCAGAATTTCGGAATCAAAAGAACAATCGAGTTCGAATACAGTTCAATTTTTCGGGAGATCAGTGCTCGGTCGAATGCAGAATCGTCGATTCGTTAGAGAGTAGATGACGTAGGAATGGAATGCCCAAAGATTCGATTCCTCAAACCAAGAAATCCAACATTTCGGAGCTACCAAGCCATGTCCAGAAAGAACGTCTATCGATTCTCAGATATTGTCATGTTGATTCTAAATGGAAACTTGACATCAATGGAACTGTCAAGACCCGAACGACGCAGATCGCCCAAACAATGGTTATTCATCGCGTCGATTCTCTCGATCATTCTGATTCCTTGGATTCCATATCGAGCGTACTCTCAAAATCCCGTACAAAATTACACGATCGGTAAATCCGCGTGTTCGGGGAACCTGGCGAACGGAGTGAATTGCGGAGATTGTACGACAGGATCGATTCCAGACCCCCGGAATCCTCCCAAGTGCTCGCCATTGAGGATTTGCGCGGCCGTTCAATGCTCGAATAACCCCATCGCTCAGGCATGCACTTGCCAATACTCTGGGACGACAGGTACCTCTTGCAATCAGACTTCCAATACAATAAATGTCTCTTGTAGTAATTGCAACTTTTGGTTCAGCGGAACACCGTGCGCATCGAAAAACGGCAACTGCTCCTCTACCATTGTACCCGACTGCATGGGAGCGGGTAGCCAATCACTCCCAGTGACATCGACATATTTATGTACTCCATGTAATTAACTACTTATTCCTTCTCAGGAGACGCTCTGATGATGAGTTTTATCAGTCGATCGTTTCTTTTACTCACCTGCTTCATCGTCGTCCACTCGATTGGATCGGCGAAAGACGATCGTGGTACGCCCATATCAAACGAACTTATCGAGAACGTCGCGGCATTCGAAAAAATGTACGACGATATCGACTTCGACGCGACGTACGCGTGGCGCTGGGACAATGATTCTATGAATTGGAATCCTAGCATTTTTAACTCAAGCATCGACGAAACGATACACATCATTTACCAAGGACGGAAATATCGTTTAGAGTCGAAGCGTACAACGAAAAACCTGAAAGGTGAAACGACGAACGGTTCAGAAATCGTCGCGTGCGACGGTTCCAAAACGGTCAGCTTGATCGATGGAAAATTGTCAAACGTCGTCGATAAGCGAGTGGAAACTCCGTCGTTGTTATTTCCTCATTCTTTGTTCCGACATCGTGAATTCTTTTATTACCCGTTGTCGCTTTATCTTCGAGGAAAAGATGTTCTCAAGGATCATCCCTACGGCGGCAGGTATGGAAATCATCACGACTATAAGTTGGAATATCTTGGAGAGGAAGTGCAACAAGGTTTGAAATGCGTGAAAGTTCGTGATACCGTCGTACGAAAATCCGATGAAGGCGATAAGGTAATCAGGATTGATTATTTCTGGCTGGCGATCGAACGCAATTATCAGCCTATATTGGATATCGGATATAACGTGGACGTATCGACAACGAAACCGGTCCAGGTCTACCGTGTCAAACGATTTGAAGAGATCGCGTCCGGATTATGGTTTCCTTCCGAAACGCTCATGCGAATCTATTCCGACGCGAATGATCCGGGCGTGTTAATTCATGCGTCGGATGAGACATACACGTTTAAAAACATTCGTCTTCACCCTCGTCCTCCTTCGATCGTGTTTGAGAAGATCGACATCCCGTCGGACGCTTATATTTATCGTATCAAAGGCGGTAAGATTATAAGTAGTGAGCATCACGAACTCAATCCCGCGTCGCGGCCTTCACGACGACTCGCACCGATCGTGATCGCCGCGCTTCTCATCGCCCCCGCGTTCGCCTTCATTTGCTATATGCTTTATCGCAAAAAGCGATCAGGTCCGGTCGCTCGTGAATAGCGATTGTTCGCATCAGAATCGATCATCGTCTTTAGCCACATGTTTTGATTAATTCTGAATACTCATTAGATTAATTAACAATTCAATAACGTTGACATGATCGATCTGCGTCCGCATTCCGCTCGATCGAGGTCGCTCTTGTTTTCCATCGTTCACTACGAGCTCTTCCGCCTCGCCATTCAAAGTCGATTCCTCGTCGTCGACGAGACGGCGCATGTTCCCGCGAGGCTCCTCCATTGGAATACGGGCGAATTCGGTCTCTACCGCGT
>JAKBCQ010000829.1 GCA_021807585.1 Planctomycetota bacterium
CGAAAGGAGAAATGATCTCGACGCTTTCGACATCCGGAATCGTTACAAGTCGTTATGTTCAACCAAGAAAATACAAATATCGTGAAGATAAAATATGGAGTCGTGGTAAAATTCTCGCGATGGATTATATCGACGGGCGAGGAACGATCGCGACGGGGTGCGACGACGGCGTGCTGAGGTTTTGGGAAGTCGAGTCGGGGCGTGAGATCGATTCGGCGCAGGCTCATCGCGGAGCGATCACGTCGCTTGCGACCGACCCCAAAACGGGACGCGTCGCGACCTCGGGCGTCGATCATGAAATCAAAGTTTGGAAACATGACGATCAATACCGTCTGAAAAGCCGAACGTTCGCACGCGATCTTGAAGTCAAAGCGCTCGCGTTCGCACCCGACCGAGAGAGATTGGCGGCGATCGACTCCGCTGGAGACGTTTTGATTCTAAACGGCGAAGGCGTGATCGAACGAAAGATCGGTCGGTTGCGTACAGGAGTTCATACGATTGTCTTCTCACCCGATGGTTCGTTGATCGCGACCGAGGAGGGGGATTTTATCGTTCGCTTGTGGAATTGGCGCACCGGCGAATTGTTTCGCGAGTTGTGGAACAACGGCGAGCAAGGAATCGGCCTCGCGTTTTCTCCCCGCGACGGCGCGATTTATTGCGTGGGCCGGGGGGAGATGCTCAAGGTGTGGGACGCCAAAACGTGGGATATCCGCGCCGTGATGGGCAAGCCGAGCGGTCCGATCGTCGCATTGGCGTTCGATCCCGCGGGAGAATCGCTCCTCGGCGTCGTCTCGGATTCTTATAATGTTTCACGATTTCATATCCCAATCGGTCCCAGGGAGGGGATCGCGATTGATCGACGCGTGTCAACTCCGCTTATAATGGAGTATGATCAAGGAGCGGTCGGTCGAAGCCGGCGGATTTCGAGGTCGCTGATGAATTCGACCGCGTTCGCGATCGCTTCGGCTCGTTCCGCCGATGAAAGAGTTTTGGCGATCTCGAACGAGGACGGTCAGGTGATCGTTTACGACATCGCCTCGCGATCGGTTCGGTCGGAATGCTTCTTAAGGAACGTTGATAAAGTCTATCGAAATATCATTAATGTTGGGATTGAGCATTTTCCGATTAAACGCGATTATTCGCGAGTGGATCGCGCGATTTCGGTCGCTTTGAGCCCGAACGGCGAAACGCTGGCGACTTTGAGCGGGCGCGACCACGTTGTGACGTTGTGGGACGTTCGATCGCGCGAGGCGAAGGCGATCGAGCGTTTGCCGAAGGGGCCCGGGGTTTACGGGAGGGTCGTGTATTCGCCCGACGGCGTTTATCTCGCGGTCGTTGAGAACGAGACGCAGGTGCGGTTGTGGTCGATCGCCGAGAGGCGTTGGGTGGCGACGTTGGCGGATTCGACAAGTCCTGTTACGAGTTTGCGGTTTTCGCGTGACGCGAGTTTGTTGTCGATCGGCGGTCGCGGGGGATCGATCGTGATCTGGTCTGGCAAGAAGGAATCTGGGGGTTGGTCGCGAGCGACCGAGCGGTCTCGGCTTTTGGGTCATTCGGGGGTGGTGCACGCTCTCTGTTTCACACCCGACGGTTCGGGATTGGCGAGCGGCGGCGACGATCGATCGATCCGGATCTGGGATTTGAATCACGAGCTCGAGTTGGCGACGTTCGACGGGCACGCGGGTTCGGTTTTGGCGCTCGAGTTCTCGCGTGACGGCGGCACGCTCGCGTCGGGGGGAACGACACCCGGCGGCGGCGGCGAGATTTTGTTGTGGAGGAGCGAGCCTGATCTCTGGAAGAGATGAGTATCGTACGAATCGGAGTGAATCTAACGCGTTGTAATATTCAAGGTTATGTCACTTAAAATCATCATTTTTTAGCTGATACTCATACAACTTTTCAGAAACCGAGAGAAAATTTGGGGATAAATCGATTGAGGAACGTCCTTAATAATAGATTGAGAACAATCTCTTTAACGACGATCATCTCCGAGGAGACAACAGATGAAGAAGCTACGCACATTTCGTCCATGCTTTGAAATGCTCGAGAACAAGATCGTGATGAACGCCGGGATCGCCATTCAACATGTCGCTCCGTTCTCAATTCTAACCATTCCCGGGAATTACTCAACCAATACTGTTACTTTTGTACAATTTCTCACTAAGGGTGGGCAGTCCATCACCGAAACTCCGAGTTATATTACGAACACGGACATTCAAGTTTCGGTTCCTCCATTGATCACGCGATCGAGTTCGCAACCACATCCTGGGTTTGCCAGGGTATTTCTCATTCAGGATTTCAGCGGCCAGGTTTCGGAAAGCCTGGTCGTGCCTTTGATCGAAATTAACAATCTTCCAGTCACGGGAGTTCCTCCTGGAACTGTTATAGCTCAATTCGCGACGGAAATGAAAAACAGCCTTAGCACATCAATCAATCAATTGGCTCAATCGCTTACATCCACACAAAATAATATGAGTTCGTATCAAGCTATCAGTTCACTCGTTGAGATCGAGAATCATTATCAGAATCTACTCTATGAAATTCAACCTCTGATGAATAGGACGGCCCGATTCGTTCGGATTAATTCTCCAGGAGGACAATCCACGGTTTTGACCCTCCGATCTCTCAGTCTCTCGGACAGAATGCTTGCGGCGATCGT
>JAKBCQ010000830.1 GCA_021807585.1 Planctomycetota bacterium
CGACTGGAACGGTCGAAAGATGATCTGCGCGATCGATCAGGTCGAAGATCTCGGCGGATTCGTCGAGGTCGAGACGATCGCCGAAACCAAAGACGATCTCGATCAAGCCCGCCGCGCCGTCGTCGATCTCACGACCGAACTCGGCCTCAAAAGCTATATCAGACGATCGTATCTCCGAATGGTTTTAGCCTTGAAAAACAGACCGAGCGTCGATCGAATGAATCGATAATAAGTAAAATATGAAATATTCTTCACTCGTGCGTCGGTTTAGTTTAACATGAAATAAAGTGGAACATCGTCGGGTTTTCATTTGAATGAAGACCCCTCGCTCGCGCATCGAGTTGGTATTTCAGAATCATTGGATATAATGAAAGATTCCTCGAAGTCACGGAACGACATCGACCTGCGATTGAAGCCCCGCGAGCGCCTGGAGGGTTTGGAGGTCGTTGCGGAGGCCGCGGCGTTGCCAAAAGCGGTTCGCGGTCGCACGAATCAGTACGCGTTTGCCTTTTACTTTGACGTCGAGCGTGCGGAGGCGATCGCCGCCGATCGCGCGCGCCTGGCGTTCGATGCGTCGTTTGAGGGCGTCGTCGGTCGCGGGATCGGGCCGCGCGGGTTCGACGGCGATCACGCCGTCGTCGTGATCAATTACCGGGTCGCTTACCACGGACGGCCGTCGTTCGATCGCCGCGGGTTCGCGACGCGGCGGTAGAGGTCGAAACAATCCGAAGAACCCGCGTCGAGGAGGCGGATCGGTAACTTTCACGCTTGAATTGCGCGAGAGATTGGATGCGCGTGGATCGGTTGATGCGCGACGCGTCGTCGAGGGGGCGCCGGTTCGAGTTCGCGGCGTTGGATCGTTTGAATTTCGAGAGGTCGGTTCGGTGAACGTTCTCGATGGATCGAGATTACCGCGGGATCCGGGGCGTTCGGTTTCGAGTTCGAGAGGGAGGTTCGAGGAGTCGTCGGTTTCGTTCAGATCGAGAGGCGCGGCCAAACCCGGCGCTCGCTCGGGCGCCACGCGCTCGAAGTTGGGTACGGACAAACGCCGCGGCGGGGGAATGTTCCCATCGAGTCCTGGCACGGCGAGGACAGCCGAGCGGCGGGGAGTCGACCCGATTTCACGTTTGGGTCGACTTATCGGTGATTGTGGATTGCGAGCGGGGGACGCCTTCGGGGTCGCCGACGATTCGGCGGGATTGGGCGCCGGGATCGCAACGACTGGGGCGGCGATCGGCGCTTCGAGATCGGGGGATTGATCGTCGGTCGAGCTCGCCGAGGCGAGCCGAGCCGAAACGATCGCTCCGGTTATAATAATAAAAGATACGAGTATATGCCGACTTCTCATAGATCCCGCTCCGGAACGGGCGAGCGCGCCTCCGAGCGCGTCGCCTGCATTCAGATTCGGTTGCAAGATCGGGCGGATTCAGTCAAATCGTGCGATCACGGTCGCGCCCGGGGGGTCGAACTCGCCTTGGCGTCACAACCCGTGCGATCGCGGGGTGAGATCGACGCGGATCGCTTAATAAGGTCGGGTGGCGGGGGGAATGCCGACGACGATCTGCTTGAGCTCGCCGAGAATGCCCGCGGGCACGCCGACAAACGTCGCGGCGGCGGTTTTGCCGATCGGACCGGTCGCGGTGGTGTCGTAGTATTCGCGAGGTTTCCAGAGGAGCGGGTGGCGATCGACGAAGGTGGCGGGTTGAGCGGGGACCGATTCGACGACGGTTCCGCCGGCGCTGGTCGTGGTGAGCGGGGCGTCGGTCATCGCGAGTTGTTGTCGTTTTTCGATTCCGTGGCAGCCCGTACCCGCCGCGATCGCGATGAGTATCAACGCGCATCGATGCAGTTGTTTCGCGGTCATGTTGAAGCCGTTTCCTTTCGATGTTTCGTCTTTGGTGTCGCGCGATCGTCGCAACCGCCGCGCGACGACGATCTACCAAACCATACACGACGCGAGGGGATCGGGTCGGAACGAGGACGGAAAACGCCCCCTCGACCTTGACGGGTATGAGCGTGCTGCCGGATTGTCATTTCTTGCGGCGCTTCGGTACGCCGAATTCAACGCACCAGTAGAGCTTGCCGCGTTTGGATTTCTTGACGGAGGCGCCGATTTCGGTGTAATTACCGAGGATGTTTTTGCGGTGCGGCGGGCTTTCGAGCCATTCGGCGACAACCTCTTTGGGAGTGTCTTGTCCGAAGGCGACGTTCTCGCCGATTCTGAGGAAATCGTAGCCGCATTTTTGGACGCGGTCGGCGGGAGAGGAACCGTCGCTTCCTTTGTGCGACATCGTTTCCTCGTCGGCCATGTCTTGCGCGTGGATCGCCGCGGCCTTCGACAGTTTTTTCTCCTGGACGAGGGGGCGAAGCCCCTCGCCGCGCCGCGCATCGTTATGACGTTTGATCAGATCTTCAATCCTTGTTTCAAGCTCGGCGGCTTCTTGGGAGTGTTTCTCGGAATCGCCCGGTTTCGCGTCGTCGCGCGGTTTTTTGTCGTCGCCCGGTTTCGCGTCGTCGCTCGGTTTCGCGTCGTCGCGCGGTTTCGCGTCGTCGCGCGGTTTCGCGTCGTCGCTCGGTTTGGTGTCGTCCGGGTCGTCGTCAATCGCGGCGATCCGCGAGATCTCGTCGGATTGGAAAGAGAATAGACGAGCCGC
>JAKBCQ010000831.1 GCA_021807585.1 Planctomycetota bacterium
TCAAAAGCGCCTTTGATTGTTCGACCGCTTTGATGTTCGCCGGGGAGATATCGGATCGTTTCAAGCGATCGATTCGAGGCCCCGATTTCGTCTCACAGGGGCGCGAGTCGGGTCGATTTCGACCTGGTCGGAACGAATCCGAGCGAATTCGATCCTCCGAGCGAGGTTTTTTTTTCGCGCGGTCGTGGAGGCGTCGCGATCCCGAACGAATTCGTTCAAGAGGGGGTCGGCGGCGCGCGATCGGACGACGTTCGCGCGGATTCGGGGTGCGATTTGGGGACGATCGGAGACGGGTTCGGTTTTTTTTGCGCGGGGTTGGTGTTCGCGTAAAAGGCTTATTTTCTAGGGGAAAGCTTGGTTCATCGCGCGTTCATGGAATCGCATTCCCACGTGGAACGCATTTTGCGCTCGTTTTGATTCTATCATGGAAGAGTGACGCGGAAACGCGTTCCGATTGTCGCTTCGGGGGGTGTTATTGAATCGCGACTGACACACTTAAGGCGGTATGACGGGAACCAACTTGATGTTTTTCTACGAAAACTTGAAGATTGATGTTGTCAAGATCCTAGATCGTGATATATTGCTTCCTGTTCCGTCGACCGATCACGTTTCGATGGAGCGGAATCGGTCGAATCACCAAGGGCGGCATGTCGCCGTCGACGAGTCGAGGAGGTGCGGCGGTCGTCGCGAGCACGCGGCGAAGGCGCACGAATCCAAGACTCGGCGGATTTGTTCGATTCGGACGCGTTGTCCGATCGAACGACGCCTTTTCTTTTGATCGTCACCTTCATAGACAAAAGGAAGTGAACCATGGCTGCTCCAACCAAGGCGAGCCCCAAGCACGCGGCCCCCAAAGCGGCGGCGCCCGCGCCCAAGTCGATGAAGTCGGGCAAAACGTCCGACGCGCGTTACCAGCAAGCCCGTCGGGCTTCGATCCTCCTCAAGCACGTCAGCGACCCGACCCGGCTCCAGGTCATCTTGATCCTGGCCGACGGCGAGCAACACGTCGGCGCTCTTTGCTCGCAATTGAGCCAGAGCCAGCCCGCGGTCAGCCATCACCTCGCGCTCTTGCGCCACGGCGGCATCATCGCCCCGCGTCGTCAAGGCAAGAACAACTTCTACAGCCTCACCGAGACGGGCGCCGAGCTGGCGAAAGTCGTCACCAGCCTGATCCCCTGATCGTATAAAAACACGAAGATCTCGCCGCGCGATGACGCTCGGCGGGATCTCCTTCAAGATCGTTTCATCACCGGGTTTGAATTAATCCAGCTTAAAGCTATTCAAACACGCCAGAAATTCAGCTTCCATCTCTTTAAACACCGCTTGCTTCGCGGTACACGTGACGAGAATCACGCGATCCATATCGATGATCGCGAGCGCCAAAAAGTGCAAATCGGTCTCCTGGATCCTCCCCTCATAACTAAACAGGATCGCGTTCCGCCCGCTCACCGTCCGATCGGTGTCGGCTATCACTTTGAGGTTCGCCGCACGGAATTCATCGAGCGAGAGTTTGCGATATTGTTCGCGCGTCGTCGTCATCACGTTCACGTTGATATTCACATTGCTCGTGAACGAACCGTCGCCGATCCCAGAAAAGATCGCCGGAACCACCATGCTTCCCGGAGTCGCGGTTTTGAACCGAGGAGGCGTGAGCGAGAATCCGTAATTCGCGTCGACATAAACCGACTTCTTCGCCGTCGCCTTGTCCGCCGATCGAACCGTTCCCCGAAAAAGAATCACCGCGAGGATCGCCGCGACAATCATCAGCGGCGTCTGTTTCAAAAACGCGATCCTCTTTGAATGGTTCGTGTATCTGTCGCTCATCGTCGATCCACCCATGTTTCCATCTCCGTTGGAGCCGATCATCTCATCTCCTCTTACCGCGAATCCGCACAATAACGAGAAACGCGGCGATTCGCCACCGTCGACAACTTCGGCGATCCAATCCCTCAAGACGGATGTGTCTGGGAAAAATACGATCACATTCCGCCATAACGAGATTTACGCTTCAATCTTCACACAACCTCGCCCGATTTCAGCCGATCTCAACCCTGGAAACGGCTCGACCGAAACCGAGTCAAATGACATGACGTTCGATCCGGCGATGCGATCGCGCGGAAACGAACTCCTCCATCGGGGTGATCGAAACCCTTCACTTCAGACGAAGGCGATGTTCGACCACCCCGACGGTTGTCCGCATTCGAATTGTCAAAGAGCGTCCCGGCCCGATCTCACGGTCGCCCGGGCGTTTGCATGACACCGAATCGACCCGTTTTCACGGCCGAATTCGGATCGAGTGAACGTTCTTCAAGAGATTGTTGCGAGAGTTCGTTACCGACGTTGAATCGGCACGGGCGGCTGGGGAACGATCACTTTCGGGTTCGCCGAATATTGGGTTTGAGGAAACATCGTGATCATCACGCCCGACGCGTTTCGTTCGCGCACCACAATTCCCTGAGGCGTCGATTCGCTGATGAGAGGTTTTTTTGATTCGGGCACGGGTTGATAGGGAGGATTTGGGATCGGCGAATCGATCTCGCTCGTCGAATCCATACCCGAGGGAGATTCGATCCCGATCGGCGAATCGATCCGAGTCGTCGCTTCGAGCTCGATTGGCGGATCGATCTGCGTCGTCGAATCGATTTCGCTCGG
>JAKBCQ010000023.1 GCA_021807585.1 Planctomycetota bacterium
CGAGTCGCTCCGATCCGATTCGACCCGACCGAACGCAACGCCAAGGCGCACGCTTACGCCAAGGCCGCCGAGAAGATTAAGCACGGAGTTAAGCCCGAGGACGCGGGGGTGATCGGGCTCGGCGTTGCGAGGGAAGGCGTCGAGAATCGTCGTCGACCTCCCGTCGGCGCCGAGGATCATCCTCAATGAGCGGCGACCGGCGTCGTTTGCTCCGCGGCGTTCGTGTGGTCGTTTGTGTGATCGATTGGAATGAATTCACGATCATCAATCGAAATAATCGAATCATCAAATGTTGGTTGATAACAAGACCAAAGCAAGTGAGCGACAGCGTCGGCGGGGCTCGCGTCGATTTCGGCTTCGAGCCGAGCGAGGAATCGTTCGACCGCGGCGTGTTCGTCGCCGGGCTTGAGAATCCAGGGAGCGTCGAACGTGAGGAGAAATCGGCCTCGGCTTTCGTGCGAGCAGAACACGGGGACGACGGGGGCGCGGGTGAGTACGGCGAGATCGGCCCACACCGAGAGGAACGTGTCGGTTCGTCCCAACAGAGTCCCGCGCCTCGCGTTCGGGCTCTTCCAGGGAATGTCCCCCGCCATATAAACCGCCATCCCCGCGCGGAGCGCTCGTCGCGCAATCAGCACCCGCTCGGCCGATTCGGCGGCGTTCATCCCCCGGCGCAAAAAGAATCGGGATTGGGGAATCGCCTGATCGCGGTCGAATTGTTCATGTAAATATTTAGAAACATGATTTGGCCGTTGAACGAGCAGGCGAAGCGGCGAGCCTGCGCGATACATCCAGTGGATCGCGGCGAGGTGCGCGCCGAAGTGGCCGCCGAGGAGGATCACTCCCGTTCCTTGATCGATCGCCTCTTGAACTTTGGCGTATCCCGCGACGTCGAAGCGGTCGAACACGGCGCGGTCGCCGAGTCGATCGAGCGGGAAATCGCGGGCGAGGAAGCGGGGGATTCGTGCGGCGAGATCGGCGGTCGTTTCGGCTTCATTCCAATCGGCGTCGAGCGAACGTCGCGCCGTCGCGACCGCGCGGCGGAGTTCGGCTTTCCTCGGCGGCCAGATCGCTGCGGTCGCGCCGCCGAGCGCCGCCAACACCCGCGCCGAAGCCGCGGGACCCAGACATGAGAGCAAAGGCAGAAGCGCGTCGTAAAACAGCGTCTTCCATCGCAACAGCCGACGTAGCGTCACAGCGATATCCTGGAAGGTTATTATCTCATCAAGTCATCGTATCAAATCAATCAAATCGATCAAATCGTCGCCGAGGCGAGCGTGCCGAGTCGTTGATAATCGACCTTGTCGGTCGAGGTTTTGGGGAGATCCCCCAGGAACACGATCGAATCGGGGATCATATAAGCGGGCAACAGTTCGGAGCAGCGGCGTTTGACGGCGATGAGCGATTTTTTCGCGTCGGGTTTCATCGTCAAAAACGCGGTGATCGTCGTCCCCGAATCGTCGGAACGCGCCACGACGGCGACTCGCTCGACGTCGTCGAGCCGATAGAGCGCCGATTCGATCTCGCCGAGCTCGATGCGGTAACCTCTTTTTTTGATCATACGATCACGTCTTCCATGGAACGTGAGGCACGCCGAGCCGTCGTCGACGACGAGATCCCCGGTGCGATACCAGCGGACGCCGTCGTGATCGCGGAAGAAGACTCGGGCGTCGAGATCGGGTCGACCGAAATATCCGCGCATCACCCCCGGGCCGGCGATCACGAGTTCGCCTTGAACGCCGGGGGGAACGTCGCCACAGTCGTCGTCGATCACTCGAGCCGTAAGCGGCGGGCAAACCCGGCCGATCGGATACGGTTCTGTACGTGTTGATACAATTGTTCTTGGAATAGGGAAAGCCGTGCATACGTTGGTTTCGGTGGGGCCGTAAAGGTTCCACAACGCCGACGAGGGCCAGATCGATCGCAAGAGCCGCAGCGGTTTGATCGGAAAAACCTCGCCCGCGAAAAGGACGAGCGCGGGCGCGGCGGCGGCGAGCGAATCGCGATCGCCCCGTTCGGCGATCAGCGCCAAAATCGAAGGCGCCGAATACCAGACGCCGATCGCTCGTTCGGCCACGAACCGCGCCAACGCGGTCGGATCTTTCGATAGCGTTTCGCCGATCAAAACGACCGTCCCCCCGCGCGCGCACGAGACGAACAGATCAAAAATCGATAAATCAAAATGAAACGGCGCATGTGAGGAAAATCGTCCCGCCGCGGGAGGATCGAGGGCGCGTCCGCACCAATCGATGAATGTCAGCGCATTTTCATGAGAAAGCATCACGCCTTTGGGGACTCCCGTCGACCCCGACGTGTAGAGGATGTACGCGAGATCGGCGGGGGCGATCGGAACGGGCAAGGGGGAAGGGGCGAGATCGGTGATCACCTCGTCCCACGCCGCGGCGTCGGGGGGGATCGGTTCGTCGTTCGCGTTCCCGCCGACGACGATCAATCTCGGCTCGGGTCCGGCGCTCGGCCAGGCTCGTCTCAGCTCGCCAAGCCGATCGGCGGCGACGACGACCGCCTTGACCGCGGCGTCGGCGAGAATCCCCGCTCCGCGAGCCGCGGGCGCCGTCGGGTCGACGGGGACATAAGCCGCCCCCGCTCGCAAGATCCCGTGGATCGCCGCCACCCCTTCGACGCTTTTGGGTAAGAAGAGCCCGACGCGGTCCCCCCGATCGACTCCCCAGCGACACAACCGTGTCGCGACGCGATCGGCAAACCGCGCCAGCTCGCCGTAAGTCGCGGTTCGCCTCCGCTCGTCCTCGACCGCGATCCGGTCGGGATGAAGCGACGCCGCGCGATCGAACAGATCGCGTAAATTCTCGTCGCGGGGAGAATCTGATTCATCAAATATATAATCACGTAAATTTTCGTTGATTGATGTGGGCGGCGGGTCGGTCGCGAGATCGGCGAGCTTGCGGGGGGGGCGGTACGCGTCCATGCTTGAAGATTCTCCTTGTTTGACGCTACGGGGCGGGATGAGCGGGATTCGCTTCGCCGGTATCGCCGGCGAGCGGGGAGTTTTTTTCTTCGCTCGGGGAGTCGTCGCCGAAGACGACCCCGCGGATCGCGGGATCGGTTGCGAACGCACGCGCAATCACTTTATAGATCGCTTTATGTCCAAGCGCGTTGGGATGATCATCCATGGGTGCGATCTCGATTCGAGCGGGATCGATGCGATCGAAAGCTCCGGTCGCGTCGATGAGCGGGAGGTCGAGATCGTGCGCGATCGATCTCAATCGGTCGACTCCCGAGGCTCGATTTTCGGGAGCGTCGATCTTCCCCACACGGGGCACGATGAGGAGCGCGGCGGCGATTCCCGCCGATCGCGAATCGTCGGCGAGCGCCGCGAGAGCCCCTTTCTCGAGATCCCACATCAGCGGATCGAGTTTGTTATTCAAGCGATCTTTATGTTTTAGGTCGCCGTCGAGGTCGATCGCGGTGTCTTCATCGTCGAGCGCCGCGCGCGCGATCGCGGATTTGAGGAAATCGTATTTGGGGTCGACTCGACCTCGCAGCAAGCCGCGGAGGTGTATTTGCTGCAATTTGGGATCGAGCAGAGTCGCCGCGTAAACGACCAGATCGGGCTGAAAAGCGACGACCTTATTCCGATAAACGTCGTACCGCTGCGCCGGTCCGTACGCCGCGACCGCGAAATTGAGCACCTCGAACCGACGTTTCAGGCCGCGCCTCGCGGCGTATTTATTCAGCCAATCTTCAAGTTGATTTTCATACGTTTCATTCGTTCCGACCCCCCATCCCATGTCGATCGACGCGCCCAGCAGGGCGATGCGGATCGTTCCCGCGGGCTTTTCCCGCGAGTATTCGCGGTCGCGCATGCCGAACGAGTTGGTGGTGAACGGTCGGCCGAAGAACGTCCGCTTGAGATTCCGCATCAGTTCGAAGAGCAGGAATTCCTTGGGGGCGACTCGGGCGACTCCCGCGTGATCGAACCGCGCCCAGGTCGCGAGGCGGCCCGTAAGTCGCATCGATAACTCGGTACGTCCTTGTTGATCGTCGCCGCCTCCCGAGATCAGATCTTCGTAGTAACCTCCCGCGTCGGCCTCGCGATCGGCGCGATTGAGTTCGGCCGAGCGTGCGCTTTCGCGCAGCAATCTAGCCCAGCGGATCGGCATCGGCGCGGCGCCGCAAAGCCAGAGGAGCGACGCCAGAATCATCGTCCTAAGGTGAGCGGCTCGGCCGCCGTGAATCTTGGGATCGATCATCGTTTCGACCCTCCCTCGCGTCGTGTGGAACGCGCCTCGATCGGCAAGAGTTCACATGCAATGGGATCTTCAAGCACTAATGTTTCGATGCGTTTCGCCAACAGTTTGTGCCCGCGTGCGTTGGGATGGTAATCGTCGGGTCCGATCGCGAGTTCGCCGGGATCGATTCCCGCGTATGCGTTCGAGGCGTCGAGTGTCGTGGTGAAGCCGACCGATCGGGCCAGATCGATCAACCTCGATCGTTCGGCGGCGTCCCCCTCGCGTCCCACCCGCGGCACGAGCACCCAGACGCACGGAATCTCCGCGGTTCGACAATCGTTCGCGATTGTCTGATACACGCTCTTTAAGATTTCCCATCGATAAGGTTTAAGAATTTCTTTATACCAATCGTGGTCGCGGCCGGGGGCGACGCGGGCGGTTGCGATCGCCTTTTTGTAGGGGGTGTCTTGCCCGGGCGCGATCAATCCGCGCGCCAGCACGCTGCGCAATCGACGTTCATCCCAGCCCGGATCGGCGAGGGTCGCCTCGTAAACGATCAGATCGGGCGCGGTCGCCGCGCCGATTTTGCGGAAGTGTTCCCATCGTTGCCCGGGAGCGTGGCCGGGGACGGCGCAATTGAGGATTTCGACCCTGGGGCCTCCCGCGGCGAGCGATCGCTCCGAGAGCGAACGTTCGAGCGTCGGCTCGAATCCCTCGCCGTCTCCGACCCCCCAGCCCGAGCCGATCGAATCCCCCACGAGTGCGATCCGAAACGTTCCCGCGGGCTTCTCGATCGTGCACGGATCGTCGCGCATGCCGAATCGATTTGTCGTCCACCGCGCGCCCCACTTGGCGACCGAGATATTCGGCTTCAACACGTACTCGCGCATATCGTGTGTAACGAGAGCGAGCGGGCCGGCCTCGAAAGGGGACGCGTCGCGTTTCGGTCCCCGCGGCGAGAACGAGCCGTCGATCCCGCTCTCGACGCGAATCACCCGCTCGTAGTAGCCCCGTTCAAGTCGTTCGTAATCGTGGCGATTGAGCCCGTCGAGCCGGAGCGTTTCGCGAAAGCGGAGCGTCGCCCCGGAGATCCATTCGGCGGGCGCCGAACCGAACGCGATCGCCAGGCACGCGGCGCAAAATCGCGCCGACCTCGAAAGCCCGCCCCGCGTCTCGCCCGATCCTCGCTTCATCGATCCACGCTTTCCATCATTCTTGATCGAACATTCCGCAACCCGATCGATCGATCGCCCGAGTCCCGCTCGCCGATCGATCCAAACGATTCAGAATATCATAATCGGTGAATATATTAATATTTTGGATTCAAATCGTGATCGTCGCGATTGAAATCGACGATCGTCGTGATGGTTCGTCATGACGCGAACCCTCCTTTCCAGGCGCGACCGAACATGGCGCTCCACGCCGTCAAGCTTGGGCAGTTCCAGAGCGACCAGAGGACGGTGATCGCGGCGAACGTGGCGGCGATTTTGAGCGCTCGAAGCGCGAGTCCGCGCGCTCCGCACGCGGTGCGCCGCGAGCTCGATCCTTTGCGATTGAGATCGAAGCGAATATTGATCAGGACGAAGAGCCCGAGGATTCCCCAAAACAGGGCGTCCTGTGCGCGAAAACCCCACGATCCGCGAATCCAGAACGACTGATACCCGTGGAGCGCCCAGGTGACGACGAACACCGCGACGGTCGCGATCGAGAGCGCGGCGGGGCGCGGCCAGGTTTTGAGCCGAAAGGCCACGGGGTTGAACACGATGCGAATCATGAAATCTTTCCAGTAAATGTTGATTCGACGCCAATAATCGGTAAATCCGGATGCGAGCAAATAATTATGATGCGTCTCGGGCAATTGATAACCATATAAATGAAGCATTCCGCAAGCGGTGTGGAACTGACCCGAGACGTGAAGATACAAGAGGTAATTTGCGATCAGGTGACGCATGAGCGTGGCCGCGCCCGCGACCTCCTCGGGGGCGATCCAGAGATCATGATAAACGATCCGAAACGCGAGCATCTGAACCGCGCCGCGGAAGACGAGCCCCAGGCCGACTCGCTGAAGCGAGTGAATCTCGGAGGCGAAATAACCCCGCCGCATCGCTCCGTAATCGATTACGGGGAAGAGCAAAAAGCAGTAGTTGGGGAGGATGAAAAAATAGCCGAGGACGTCGACGAGCGATTCACGTTTTTTGGAATGTTTAATTTCATAAAGAAAAAGTATCATGCGAAACATAAACATCGAACCGAGAACCGGCCAAACGGTTTCAAGCGGCGAGCCGACGGCGACGCGAGTCTGCGCGATCGCGGCGGCGACCGCGATCGCGGTGATCGTCGCGACGCGGATCGACCAGCGAATCGGCGCGAGCGCGACGCCGATCAACACCGCCGAGACCGCCAGCACGATCGCCGCGGTCGTCGCGCCGAAAACCAATCCTAAACCGACGATCGAGATCGCGGTGAAGAACGGCTTCTTGTATCGATAAGGCGCCAGATAATGAAACGGCAAGGCCGCGAAGCAAAGCGCGGCGATCTTGCGAAACGCCGGCCATTCGAGATGGTAGGAATAAAAGACCGCGAGCAGAACGCCGCAATGAAGCAGGATCGGCCAGATTCGTCGCCAATCACGTTTGCATGTTTCGGGTTCGTCGCCGTACCATTCGGTGAGTCGGCGAGGATCGCGGAACGAGGGTATCGGCGCGTACCGCCGATGCGGCACGCGTTCGGGTTTCGCCTCGGCATCGTCGACGCTCGCGACGCGGTTCTGCTCGACCCCAATCGGCATCGACCGGCTCCCTTCCGTTCTCAAACGCCCCTCCCTCGACGTTCGTCGGCGTACCGCGACGTTCGAACGCCGTCGCCGCCGATCGGGCTCGCGATCGAGCCTTTCGGGCGATCGACCGAAATCCGATCGCGCTGCGCGCGTCATCCATCATCGTAAGCGTTCGAGCTTCCTGCGGTCGTCGAGGGGCGCCGTTCCGAATCTGATCCAGACAGGACGATCTACGAATGCGATTCGGGGCGTCGGGGGAAGTCCCTTTCATCCTCCATGACACAGGGAGCGTCGATCGCGGCGGAATGCCGGAATGATCCGCGCGCTCAAGCCCGCCGCGAACGTTAAACGAACAGCGACGAGCGGCCGATTGAGACCCGATCCTCGAATCCTTCGTCGACCGGAGGCCGATTTAACCCGATTCGACGAACACTGTCAACCCGATCGATCGAGCCTCGATTGGGGGGATTGGGGAAGATTCGGGCGATCTGAGTGGGATTGGGATTGGCCCGACCGACGCGATTCGAGCGGATCGAGACCGATCGATCGATGCGATCGCGCGTGATCGCGAACCGAGTCGGGGCTTTTTTTGTCCATGATCTTGTCTTTGAGGTCGCCTCACATTATGATCTTGAATTCTTCGACCCACCGGGTTGGGGCACGCGAGCACCCGTAGCTCAACTGGATAGAGCATCGGTCTACGGAACCGAAGGTTACAGGTTCAAATCCTGTCGGGTGTACTTTCGCAGCGCCGCGTCGCCGCGCAAGCGGGCTTGTGCACGGGTTTGCGATCGCTCGTTTTATTACCATGGAATTCGCCGCACCCGATTCGATTGGGTTCGATTTGGGTTGTTACGACGGGTTGAGAGGGTTTTTGATTCATGCCCCGCAAGCGATTCGGCCGCAATCGAAAGAACAGGTGTCGGTTTTGCACCCGCGACGGATGTCCGCGGCCGGCTTACGTCGATTATAAAGACGTCGGGCTCCTCAAGAAGCTCTGCACCAATCAAAGCAAGATGTTTTCACGCAAGCGAAGCGGCAATTGCGCCGCGTTCCAGCGGGCTTCGAGCGCCGCGATCAAACGAGCGCGGTCGATGGCGCTGCTTCCTTACGTCGGCGAATGATTTCGACACGCTTCCGATGTCGATCGAAACCGATTTGCGGGCGCCCTTGCCGATACGAAGACGAGCCGCGCCGGTCCCGCTTTGGATCACCCGAGCGGCTCGACTTTTGCTCTCGATCCAATCCCGCGTTTATTGGTTGCGAGGTCTGGGGGCGAAACGCTTCAAATCCTTGACGAATTGCGCTTCGAGTTCGTCGTACGGAACCCCCAGACGACCGGTGAGCGATCGGCTCGCCTGTCCCGTCAAGCGACCCTTATACGCGTCTTCCACATAATCGAGGAACGCGTCGCGGTAACGCTCGCCGTCGTAACGCATCAAAAAGACCGTGAGCGCCATTGCTTGAACATATTTTAAGTATTCATCTGCGTTCGGTTCCGGCTGGACGAACCGCGCCGCGCCGATCTTGACGAATCGCTCGAGCGGGACGATCTCGCCTCGAATCGCGATCCGTTCGAGCGCCGTCGCGATCCGAGGACCCGACATTCCCCCCAGTTCGATCGAGTCGTCCCCAAGAACGTCGACCGTCTCGAAATAAGTCCCGAGCCCCTCGAACACCCAAAAATCGCCGGGGTTCCGCTGGAAATTCCCCTTCCCCGCGAGCTCGAACAAAAGCTGATGCGAAGTTTCATGATAAAGCGTTGCTGTGTTGGATATCGCTCCATTTTCATTCTTATAAAAAAAGCAGATCTTTGATCCCGGAATGTATATACCCAGGCTGCGGGGATCGGCCTGGAGGTCGTGCGTCCTCAGGTAATCGATGTATTGATCTTTCGTCGCGAAGTAAAAGATTTTGTGCGCGGCCGTGTCGGTCGTCGGTTTGAGCTTGGGATCGGCGAATCGCCGCGCAATCGAGAACTTCGCCGGGCCGATCACGTCCGCCATGACGGTGATGAAAACATCGCGGAACGCCTCGAGCCTCCTGCCGAAAACGATCACCTCCGAGAGAGGCAAATTGCTTTGGATCACGAAATGTTCGGTCGTGATCTTCCAGCCGTTCTCCCACTCCGACCGCGCCGCATCGGCCTCGGCGGCGGGAACCCAGCGGATCGGCGCGCCTCGGACGATCGGAGCGGGGAGTTCACCCGCATCGAGCCGCTCGATCCAGGTTCGATCGACCCAGCCGAACTTGGGATGTAACGTCTTGCCGTTCTTAATCATCTGGATCGCGTACGGAGTGGCCCAGCCCCCCTCATAGGAAACGAACCCGAGGATTCTCCGCGCCTCGGCGTGATTCGGATCGCGCTCGATCACCTCGTGCAACCACAACGACGCGAGCGACAAGCGACCGCCCATCTTGAAGGCTTGCTTGGCAAGATCGAACAGCTCGGACGCGGCTTCGCGGCGAATTGTGGTCCATTCCTTGATCGGATCAAGATCGACTCCGGCCGATCGATCATCGGAGTTGGATTTGGCCGATGCGTCTTCGCCGGCTCGCCCGGGAACAATCGCGAGTGCCGCGGCGGGCGCCTTCGCGTTTTGTTTTCCGGGGGCGATCTCGACAAGCGGGACGATCCTCGTCGCCCCCAGCGGCGTGACGAGCGGCCGAATCGCGTCCCGAACGGCTTTCGCCTCCCGCGTTTCGCCCGCTTTTTCGAGCGATTCGGCGAGCGATTCCAGACGTTGGTTTTCTTTGGTTCGAGCCCCGGCGTGAGCCGCGCGAAGCTCGCCCGCTCGTCGCGCCAGGGCGTCGGGCGCGGGAACCGCTCCGATCAACCAAATCGCCAGGAAAGCCGGTGATAATTGGAGATATTGATTCATTGTTGTTCAGTTACGTATGTGTTAAGTCGACGGCTCGACGAAAGCGAATTCCCCGGCGTGAAACCGCTTCGGGAAGATCGAGTCGATGCGAATCGTTCACGAAGGTATCGTCCGGCGTTCGTCGTCACGTCTCAACGAAATCGCAATCCGTCTTTACGAGTTTCGCCGATCGGCGCAAGATACGCTTCAATTATAACGCCGTCGAGGTCGGAACGCCGCTTACACGGCTCGCGAAAGCTTCCGGCGATCGCCGGCGCGGAGCCATCTGACGATCGTCGAGCAGTCGAAAGGGAGTGTGGAACGTGCGAAATCGGACCGGAAAGACCGCGATTATCGCGGCGCTTGCGATCGGAATCGCCGTCGGTTGGGAACTCTCGGGACGAACGCCCGCGTTTTCGTCGTCGCAATCGTCGGCGGTCGTCGGCGAATCGAAAATCATCGCCGGATCGATCGCGATTCAACCCAATCCTTCGCTCAAAACCAACGATTATCAAGACGCCGTTTATTATCTTGATTATCGCGCGGGACGATTGATCGTCACCATCCCGCCAAGTTTACAATCGACCCAGCCGCGTCGATCGATGCTCGATCGTCTGTCTTTGAATAAACAAGAACATAGCAATGGAGGTAGAGATCCAAGTTTTCTGGATACCCGCGTCGAACGCGATCTTGTCAAGGATTTTCAGATCGCTCCCGGTACGTCGGCGAATTTTTTGATGGCGACAGGGCAGGCGGGGGATGTTTGGTCGCGACTGTATGTCGTCGAGACCGTGAGTCGTAAGGTCGCAACGTATCGCGCCGAGGTTCGCAAGGTGGCGAACGCACCGCACCCTCGTTTCGATCTCCTCGATATCCGCGGTTTCGGCGACGACCGAACGCCTCCGCTTGGAAAGACTTCGGTCACGACGGGACCGATCGCGATGATGCTCAATCACGTGCTCGACGCCGCGGTCAATCAAGACGCGGTGTACATTCTTGACGAGACGAACGGCCGGCTTTGGGTGTCGGCGCCGGCGATGATCCAGGGGGGAGGGGGGCCCAACAAAACGATCGAAAACTTTGTCGAGCACGATTTTCGGAAGGATTTCAAGCTGACGGCGAACGCCCCCGCGCGGTTCGTCATGACGATCGGCCGAGTCGGTATGGTAAACGCTCCGATCTACGTTTACGAGGAAAATAGCCGTCACGTCGGGGTCTATCGCATCAGTCCCAGCATGAAAGGTATGCAAGTTCGACTTTGGGTTCAAATGATGGAATCCAAATCGCTCGCCCCCGAAACATAATGATAGCAAATCATGTTCGGCCAGGGATTGATAAGTCTCCGCCGTCGCGTTATTCGACGATCACTTGCAGCCGCGCCGTCGCGGTTGCGCCGCGACGATCGGTTCGCTCGACCTTGACGAGATAGCGACCGGGCTTTTGATAACGATGCTTCGTCATCGCGTAGCCGTTCTGCGCAAGAGGTTCAACGTTTCCGTCCGATCGCACCGTGACGCTCGGCGAACCGTCGCCGAAATCCCACGACTCATTTCCGTCCGTTGTTCGAAACGTTCTCACTTGAAATGTAATTTCATCATTGGGTTTGATGCCGAACGTGGGATTGTACGCGGCGTGGATCGTCGGCGGAAGGAGATCGGGTTTCGCGCGATCAAGAACCTGCACGATCGCGAAATCGTAGTCGAATCGGCCGTCGCGGTCGAACGTTTTCACGATTTCGCTGTACGATCCAGGACTGTTGTAAGTCTTTTCGGCCCGTGAACCCGTCGCGGTCGATCCGTCGCAAAACGTCCATTCAATGCGTTCGATCCGTCC
>JAKBCQ010000832.1 GCA_021807585.1 Planctomycetota bacterium
TGATTTAACAAGTTCATACAGTTGATCAATATTTAAATCGTAAGAAGCCGTCACGCGTTCGGCGCCGGCTTTGTGCAAAAGCTCGACCGAGAGCTCGTTCGCGGCGTTGAGCGAGAAATCGGCGACAAACGGAATCGCCTCGCTCGCGCAGAAATAAAGCCCCCCCGCGTTGCGTACGAGGATTCCGTCGCCGCCCGCCCGAGCGATGCGGCCGAACATTCCCGCCTCGCCCGGCTTCTCGATCCGGGGCGTCGCCGCGAAAACGCGGCGCGATCCCCGATCGCGCAAGCGGACGATCGCTTCGGCATAACGCGTGATGTCTTGAAAATCCAAATAAATCAGCGAAACGCCGCAATCGACCGCGGCCTCGGCCTGATCGATCGTCCGACACAACGCCGAGATCTCGGGATCGGTCACCGGAATGTTCACACACGATTCTTTGGAATCGCCGATCCGACTCTTGAGAGCCGGCGCACAGGCTTCGGCGGCGATCCCACGCTCCCGCGGGATGCTCGCGAGTTCGTCGAATCGAGCGATCCAGCCTCGCCGGAGCGCATTCAAGACGCTCGATGGAACGAGCGGATCTCCCGCGAGATCGACCGAGAACTCGCCGAGCGCGTATCCCGTCCCTCCCAGGCGATCGATCTGGGCGCGGAGCGATTCGAACGTCGCGGGACGATTCAACGCTCGCTCGAGCGGCTTGATCCCCTCGACCCGCGCCCGCCTGCCGTCCGCAGCGACCCCCTCTAAAACCAAATGCTCGCCGACATGAGCATAAATATGCGTATTAATTTTTAGCGAACGACGCGGCGGACCCGAGAACGTCTTGCGGAGTTTGCGGGTGAGTTCGGGGTCGTCGGTTTTCCAGACTGCTCCGCCGATCCGGAGCGATTGCAAGTCGACATCGCCGCGGCCGAAACCGAGCGCGGCTTTCCCGTCGGAAAGCTCTCCGGAGACTCGTTGAAACGTTCCTTTGGGGCCGGGACGAAGGACCTCGTAAACGCGTCCTCCTTGTTCGTCGATTCCAAGCGATTCGTCGCCGTCGAAAACGATTCCGTCGCCCGGTTTGATCGCCGATCTTAGTTCGACGATCGCGTAACGGTCGGTGATGGATACGACCTCGCCGAGCCTGAGCCCTCGTTTTTTTGAGTAATCGCCGCGGACGAGCGTTTTGTGATTGTTTCCGTCAAAAAAGCCGCGACTGAATCCGCGTGAGAACGAGAGTTCCATCTCGTCGATATCGCGCCGGGTCCATTGCGCCGGCTTTCCCGCGAGAGCCGCGTCGAGCGCTCGGCGATAATGCGACGTAATGTTCGCTACATATTCAGGTGTTTTTAACCGTCCTTCGATCTTGAGGCTCGCGATTCCAAGCTCGACGAGTTTGGGAACGAGCTCGAACGCGGCGAGATCTTTGGGGCTCAAGAGAAACTTGGTTGCGTCGAGATCGACCGTCTCGCCGTCGCGGACGATCTCATACGGCAGTCGACACGCCTGGGCGCATTCGCCGCGGTTGGCCGAGCGTCCGCCGAGCGCCTCGCTCGTCAGGCACTGTCCCGAATACGCCACACAGAGCGCTCCATGAACGAACACCTCGAGAGGAAGCTCGGATACGCGTTGAATGCGTTCGATTTCGACGAGAGAGAGTTCGCGCGCCAAAATGACCCGAGAACAGCCGAGTTCGCGCGCCAGCCTCACCCCCGAGGCGCTCGTGATCGACATTTGTGTGGACGCGTGGATTTCAAGATCGGCGGTGATCGATCGGATCAGCCTGCAAAGCCCAAGATCCTGTGCGATGACCGCGTCGACCCCCGCGGCGGCGACCTCGCGGACGATCCGCTCGATCTCGCCGATCTCTTCAGGAAATACCAACGTGTTTAATGTCACATATCCGCGCACGCCACGACGATGAAGAATCGCCATGATTTCGCCGAGTTCGTCGAGATCGAAGTTCGCCGCGCGGGCGCGTGCGTTATGCCCGTGCAGGCCGAAATAGATCGCGTCGGCGCCGTTTTCGATCGCGGCGAAAAGGCATTCGCGATCGCCCGCGGGCGCGAGAAGCTCGGTCGACGCGCGATTGCTCGAATTAGCGGCCGCGGCGGATTCGGATTCGGTTCCTGAAACGGGATTCGGCATCGATTCGATTTCTGATTCCAAAAAGACGGATTGCGGGGAATGATTTCCGTCGGTCGTCGCCGTCCTGGCGCGCGGATTCTCCACCTCGATCATTGTGGCTCGAACGACTTCGATTCGACAAGCTCGGCGGCGTCGAATCCAGGCCGGCGCCGGTTGATAAGACGATGCGCGACGATCGTTTCTCCGCTTGAACCGCTTGCGTGCAAGCTTCGTTTTCGATTCAATAGAGACGATGCGAACGGTTCTCGCTCGCTCCGCAATCGCCAGAGGTTCGTTCATGCGTTCACGCGTCTTCGGTTCGCGTTCGTTGGTACTGGTTTTAAGCTGCCTGGTCGTGATCGTCGCGGCGACTTCGCGACGGAGTTTTGTTTGGGCGCGGGTCGCGCGGCAGGGGGGCGCCGCGCCCAAGATCGATATCCTTAAGACCGAACCGTTCGATCGAATCACGCTCAACGACGGGACGGTTTTCGTCATCGAGCCCGTCATGCCTCGGCCGCTCCCCGCTTACGACGCATCG
>JAKBCQ010000833.1 GCA_021807585.1 Planctomycetota bacterium
AACGTTTTCAACGCGATCAACTTGTCTCTATCTTGCTATGATCAAATGAACGTGCCTCCCGTTTTCGGCTCCCCTCCTTCGAACATGTTCGTCGGAGTCGGTCAATCGAGCGCGTATTCGACGGTGATCAACACGTTCCTCTGTCCATCGAGCCCCGCGCCCGCGTCGATCAATTACTTCAACACCAACTGGGGTTGGAACGGCAACGGCAACGTTCCGCCGATTCAAAATCCCCCCGCTCAAACGTGGGGACGAACCGATTACGTCGCGGTCGCGGGGTTGCACAATTACCCGCTTCAGTTGGTTGGAATGCCTCCCCTTTACATTCAAATGTACGGCGACGGCACCCCCGGCAGCGGCGTGATCGTCTCGTATAATGCGGGACCGATCAAGTTCGCGAGCATCACCGACGGCACGTCGAATACGCAACTCGTCACCGAGGACGCGGCTCGCCCCGTCGGTTACAATCAGAAACGCGTCGTTTATCCGTCGTCGAACGGTCCCAATTTCTCCATGAATCCGACCGACGGAATCAACAACCCCGTCAGCGGCGGAGGAGGCGCGTGGGCCGATGTTTTCAGCTTCACACACCTCGCGGGAGCGACCCCGCTCGGTTACCGCGGCGGAACCTGTATGGTGAACTGCACGACCGACAATGAGATCTACGCGTTCCATCCCGACGGCGCGAACATGCTCTTCGCCGACGGATCGGTCCGTTTCATCAAAGCGACGATCAGCGTGCAGATCATGGCGGCGCTGATCACCCGCGCGGGAGGAGAAATCGTCGGCCAAGATCAATATTGATCGATCTCGGTCCGACGACAATCGCATCACAACGATCCCGCGCCGAATTCAATCAATCGTTTACATGCGGATTCGGCCGGGATTCGTCGATCGTCTCAATCGCTCCGATCGAGCCCCTCGCGCTCGACCTCGCGACTCTCAAAGCGTATGCTTAAATCCTTGATCGGCGCGACGACGACCCGACGCGTCATCTCATCAATACCCGTAAGATTCTCGCACTGAGGATTGATTCACATGAACCGGGGTGGAATCGCCGCGACGGCCGCGATCGTCGTCGTTTTCGCAATCGTCGGAGCGGCTCGATTGACGACGGTTTGGATGGGCAAACAGCCCGACGGTTCGTTTCTCGTCTCGTCGGGTCAGCGGATCGAGGGGGATTCGATCGCGTTCGACGGCAGGCCGATCGATCTCGCGCTCCATCCCGTGTTAGAAATCTTCGCGGTTCTCAATAAAACAAACGTTTTTCTGGCGGATCGATCGGGAGTGATCAAGGAAAGCTTGGCGCCGCTCGGCTCGGACGCGGGATTTCGAGGGCTCGTCTGGTCTCCCGACGCTCGCACTCTCTTCGCGTCGACATCTAAAGGCCATATCCAGACATTTCGTTATCATGACAAGAAACTGGCCGTGGATCGGAAGATCGCGATCGCGATTTCGACCGAGAATCCCGTTCCCGGCGGAATGACGCTTACCCGCGACGGGTCGACGCTGTTCGTCGCCGCGGCGAACCGAAACGCGGTCGTCGAGATCGACTCCGCGAAGGGGACGATCATTCGCGAACACCCCGTTCAAACTTTGCCCTTCGAGCCGAGGTTATCCGAAGATGAACGTTATTTGATCGTCAGCGATTGGGGGGGAAGAATCCCCAAACCGGGCGACCGGACCGCGAAGAGCCAGAAGCTCGAAGTCGTCGTCGACGAACGAGGCGCTCCCGCTTCGGGAAGCGTCTCGATCATCGATCGAAAGACAGGAACAACAAAACATATTGAAGTCGGCATTCATCCGACCGCGATCGTCGTGTCGGCCGGGAAGGCTTATGTCGCGTGCGCCATGAGCGACACCGTCGTCGAAATTGATATCGCCGACGGAACGCTCGCACGGACGATCCCGCTCGCGTGGGGGAACCTTCGCGTTTTGGGAGGGATGCCGAACGCGCTCGCGATTCGAGATCGCACGCTGTATGTCGCCGACGGCGGCGACAACGCGATCGCCGAGATCGACCTCGCGACCGGCAAGGTTATGGGATTTCGCCACGCGGGTTATTTTCCGACCGCGATCGCGCTCTCGAAAGATGGAAAAGAGGCTTATGTGCTCAATACTAAAGGTAATGGATCGGTACGGAACGTCCTTTTAGGCAAGCCGGGGAACGCGCACGATTTTCAAGGAACCGCGACGGTCGTCGATTTATCGCGCGATCTCGCCGCCGAAACCGCGATCGTCGCGCGGAATAATCGCTGGAACGCGGATCCGCGCCGCCCGACCCTTAAAGTATATAACGGCGCGATTAAGCATGTAATTTATATCATCAAAGAAAACCGCACGTATGATGAAGTTTTTGGAGATTTACCGATCGGGAACGGCGACGCCAAGCTTTGCGGCCTTGGCGAGAAGGCGACGCCGAATCACCGCAAGCTCGCCCGCGAGTTCACGCTCTTCGACGACGCGTACGTGAGCGGGACGAACAGCGCCGACGGCCACGCGTGGTCGACGCAATGTTTGGCGAACGATTATCTCGAACATTTTTATGTCGGTTACTCTCGAACCTACGCCGACGACGGCGACGACCCGATGTCGATCGCGCACACGGGAGCGCTTTGGGACGCCGCAGCCAAAAAACATAAGTCGATC
>JAKBCQ010000834.1 GCA_021807585.1 Planctomycetota bacterium
CGGTCGATGCCCAAAGCTGGACCTCGCGCAAATGGGTCATCTCGCGCTGTTCCGCATTGAATTTGATGCGAAACGACGGCTTGGGATAATAAACGAGCGGCGCAGCCGCGGGCTCGGTTCGCGATCTCGAGTCGTCGCGCCGGTCCGCGATCTCCCGCGTCCGTCCGTCGGCTCGTGTACGACCGTCGTCGGTCTGCGCTCGAACCGGAACCGTTGCGATCGCGATCGCCGAAAGCGCGCACAGAACCGCGGCCACCGGGGATATCCCCGCTCCCGCGCTCCTTCCGCGATCTTTCGGCGTTTCGACCGCCATTCGGCTTCTCCGCTTAATATATTCAGATAATAGAACGAACGACGTCTTTGAAACCTCGTATGTTTACGACTTGAGATCGATCGGCAATCCCGCCACGCACAAAATCGCGCGATCGCTCGCCGCCGCGATCCGCCGATTGACCGTCCCCTGCAGATCGGCGAACCGCCGCGCAGCGCGATTATCGGGAACAACCCCCGAGCCGACCTCGTTCGACACCCAAACGACGCGCTCGGTCGATTCGCTCGCGGCCACTAGGGCTCGGTCGACCAAAGCGACGATCTCGTCGTCGGTTCGAAGCTTCTGATCGTCAATCCCAAGCATGAGATTCCCCAGCCAAAGCGTGACGCAATCGATCAGGATCGAGCCCGATCGGCCCGATTCGCCACGGATGATCGGCTCCAGGTCGACCGAACCCTCGATCGTCTTCCAATCGTCGGGCCGATCGAGCCGATGCCTTCGCACGCGTTCCACCATCTCTTCGTCGTGCGGGTCGACAATCGCAGTCGCGACAAACGCGACGGGAGGATTTTCGGCGGCGAGTCGAGCCGCGAGATCGCTCTTCCCAGACCTCGACCCGCCTAAAACGAGGATCGTTTCCCCCATCGGTCGATCTTTCTCATCCACATCCCGCTATCGCGGAGAATTGACCGAGAGGCGAAGCCCCTCGCCAGCGTTGGTTATCGACGGATCACAAGAGTTCGCTTGAACCGAATTGGCGGGTTGTTCCAATTGCGACGGTCGCGCAATCCATCAATTTTCAAACTCCAGCATGCATCGATCGACTCGCATCGGGTTCGGCGCCCCGCCATTTTCACCAGGAATCGACATGAGGCGATTGAAACGCAAACGCCGCGTAGACCGCGGTTTCGGCAAGTTCCACGACCGCTCCTAAGATGTCTCCAGTGATTCCACCGATCTTAACACGAGCGACCCGGACGACGACGTACGCAATTCCAAGCGCACAAACCGCGGCGACAAGCCCCTGGTCGCGACCCAGCAGCAAGGCGGCTATCAAGACAAATGTCACGGCGAAACCCGCGTCTCGATTGTTCGACGCATCAATCACGGTTTTCCCCGTTCCATCGGGACGAGCGTACCCGCCGAAACCCGCCGCGAAAATGATCAGCGTTCGTGAGATCATACCCCCCAAAATCAGCGCACTTGAAACATATAACGAACTGATCGCCGCGAGCGACGCGGTTTTGATCAATAAAAGCATCACAAGCGCGACGACGCCGAGGCTTCCGATATGTGGATCGCGCATCGCGGCGAGGCGACGATCGCGATCCCCCACAAGAAACAACCCGTCGGCGGAATCCGCCGCTCCGTCAAGGTGCAACCCCCCGGTCGCAACGACCCCCGTCAAAACCGTGAAACAAGCCGCGAACAAAGAAAAGTGTACAGTCTTTGATATAAATATATAAACGCATTGATATAACACACCGAGAGCTAATCCGACGACGGGGAAGGCGAATCGCGACGCGGCGATCTCGGCGGAAGAAGCTTTGGTTTCCCGACCGCCCACGGGCAAGATCGTGAGCGCCGCGAAGGCGAGGCGGATCAAGCGGACCGCCCTGGGGATCATTATTAGGGGCGCTCGCCGCGGTGTTTCTGGACGATACCGACATACCGCGCCGCGAGGTCTCGAATGCGGTGGAAATCGCCCGCGGCGACGGCTTTGGCGTCGACGAGCGACCCTCCCACGCCGAGACAGCACGCTCCCGCTTTGAGGAAATCGGCTGCGGTCGTCAGGTCGACTCCACCCGTCGGCATCAGGCGAACCTGAGGCAGGGGCGCTTTAATCGCACGAAGATAATCGGGCCCGCCGACGACGTGAGCAGGGAAAACCTTAACGATATCCGCACCGGCCTCCCACGCCGCGACGATCTCGGTCGGCGTCAACGCTCCGGGCATCACGGGTTTGGAATAACGACGGCAGAGCTTAACGACTTCGAGATTGAGCGACGGCGCGACGATGTACTCGGCGCCCGCGAGAATCGCCTGCCTGGCGGTTTCGGCGTCGAGGACCGTCCCCGCGCCGAGCACAACCGAATCGCCGATCTCGCGACGAACCTGGCGGATCACTTCGATCGCATCGGGTACGGTGAGGGTGATTTCGGCCGCGGTCACCCCTCCCTCGGCGAGCGCCTTGACGACTTCGACCAGTTTCTCGCCCGATTCAGCGCGAACGACGGCGACGATCCCACAATTCAAAATGCGTTCAAGCGTATCGTCTCGGCTCATGTTTCGGATCACCTTGGATCGCACGGTAGAAGCTTTATCACCTCGGGCCGATCGCCGCAACCGACGCGATGGATCGGCCGTACGCCGTCTC
>JAKBCQ010000835.1 GCA_021807585.1 Planctomycetota bacterium
GAAATATCTCGTTCATCGCCGCAGGGACGAGGCGAACTGGATTTTTCGCGCCACAGTCGCTCGAGAAGATTTGATCGGCGATGAACTGAGACGCGTCGCCGACCAACTCGGCGGCAAATCGATGACGCCGATTCTGACTTGTCTCGTCGAAAGCGGAGCGTTGACCGCCAAAGAGAAGGCTCACCTGCGCTCGCTCCTCGACGAACAACCCGTCGCCAAGCGTCGATCTAAATAACAAGGAAATAATATTATGTTATTTCTATTATCTATTGGATCGAACATGATTTTGGCTTTTATGACGGCGCTCGCCGCCTTGATTGCGCAGCGCGGGTTCAAGCGGCCCGGCGTCGCTCACATCCTTTGGGTGCTCGCGCTCATCAAGTTGATCACGCCTCCGCCGGCGACCGTGTCGTTGGGTCGACCGCCGGGATCGACCGCTTGCGTGCTCGGACTTTGCGGCTGCGAACACCACGCGCGAGCGATCACGTTCCTGCGTGATCTGGCGCCTTCGATTCTGGCGGTCGTTTGGTCGACGGGCGCGGTCATGACGGCCTGGGTCGCGTGGAGTCGCCGGGCTCGATTCCAACGGCTGATCGCGCACGCGGACGCGGCGCCCGCGGAATGGCGATCGCTTGCCGAGCGGATTGCCGCCGAGCTTTCGCTTCGGCGTCCGCCCAAGATCCTCGTCGTTTCAAGTTATATCACACCGCTGGTGATTCCAGGATTGTATCGCCCGCGCATGTTACTCCCTTCGGCCTTATTGGATGAATTGACCGCGTCTCAACGCGAGGCGCTGATCCTGCACGAACTGGTTCATATCAAGCGCGGCGATCACCTGGTGCGGATGATCGAGCTCGCGGTGAGCGTGGCGTATTGGTGGCTCCCGATTGTCTCAGTGATCGGTCGAGAGTTGCGCGCCTGCGAAGAAGCCTGCTGCGACGCCGCGGTCGTGGCCAGGTTGCCCGAATCAAGACGCGATTACGCCAGGATGTTGCTCGACGTGATCGATTTCACCGATCGCTCACCCGCCCCCGCCGCCGAATTCGGCGCGGCGATCAGTCACGCCGATCATCTCGATACACGCTTACGCGCGATTCTCGACGATACGCACGCGTCGGGGCGCACGAGTCGAGCTTTTATGATCGCGGCGGGGCTCGCTTGCGTTCTTTCGACCTGTCAATTGAGGTTCAATCTCGTCGATCGATCGAAATCGGCGACGACTTCCGTCAAGCTCGAACTCGCGACGAACGGCTCAAAATCATATCGAGATCAATGTGAAACAAAGACATCAAGTCTTGTCTTATGTTGTCCAAGAACCCCTGACGAGAGGAGATCTCCATGAAATACCTGCTTATTTCCTCATGTTGCGCGTCGTTTTGGACGCGCTCAAGGATGAAAAGACGTCGTCGCGCGGTCATGCTTGCGATCGTTATGACCGCGGCTTTAACCCGCGGCGGAGCGGCCGCGGAGGAAAGCTTTGAGGGGTGGAATCTTGAACCGGGGGTGAGCCGGGCGCACCTCGTAATGGTCGCGCGGGTCGCGAGCGTCAGTCGGCTGACGATCGTCGAAGGCGCGAAGACCGACGTCGCATTGCGCGAGTATCGTTTTCAACCGATCCGTGTTCTCAAGGGGCTTTTTCATCGCGATCAACTTTCGATGACGGCGGCCGATCTGGGATGTCCCGCGGACGAGGGAACTTATGCTCCGCCGTTAAAAGAAGGCGAATTCCGTTTGCTGATCCTGGCGCAGCAACCGGGACGGTTTTTGGGCTGCGTGTCGGCCGCGCCGGGCGCGACGTCGTTCGGCGAGCGCGTTCCTCTGCTGACCGGGGCGGACGACCCGCTCGTGTCGGTGATTGAAACGCTGATCGAGGTCGACGACGCGCGTTCGCGCCGTCGCCGCGCGACGCTTCTCATCGACCGGCTCGAGAAAGTCGACGGCCTCGCCGCCGTGCCGCTCCTTTCAAGCCTTCGGTTACGCGCCGATTGGGCGGCCACCGATGAACGCATATTAGCATCTCTGACGAGATCGGCGCGTAATCGATCGATCGCCGTCCGAGGCGCGGCGCTCGGAGTTCTTCAAGACGTTCTCGCAAGCCAAATCACTCTCAGGGATCCAGGAGGGCTCGAACGAACCGCCGAAGCGCTCCGAGACGTGCTCGAATCGGACGCGGACGAATCGGACGAAACCGTCACAAGCGTGCGACTCGCCGCTCTCGATTCGCTCGGCCGGCTGCTCGCGATGAAGGTTAACATCGCATGGGCTCGAGAATGGCTGATCGAGCAATTGACTCAATCCAAAACATATGCCGAGCGCGCCGCCGCGGCGACCGCGCTTTCACGAATCAATCATCCGCAATCGGTCGCCGCGCTCCGGACGGCGCTCGAAAAGGCGCCCCTCGACGAAAATCCCTCAACTGAATCTACATACATTAGTGCACTTGAACGACTCGACGCGGCCGCGACCGAACGGATCTTACAGAGTCGCCTCGATCGATCGATCCGCGCCGGGCTTCCGCTTGCGGCCGAGATCGAATCGATCGGCCGGATGCGTTGCCAGTCGTGCTTGCCTCTTCTTTTGATCGCCGCCGAACAATCGAACGTGCAACCGCTCGACCGGTATCGCTTGGCGTGGGCGCTGGG
>JAKBCQ010000836.1 GCA_021807585.1 Planctomycetota bacterium
TCCGATCTAAATCGGCGAGATCCCACCCCCTAAACCAAATTCAAGCAAACTCAGATAACCAAAATAAGCGACGAGGATCCGAAACACGCCGAACGTGTCTTTCCCAAGCCACTTGATCAAGAGCGGGGTGGAAACGAGACCCGTCGACACGGTCACCACCGTGAAGACGATCGTGCTCAGATAGTTCAGAATCGCGTTCTGGCTGCGTGTCAAACAAAGCTCCTCAGTCCAAAGAAGCGATTCCAGCTCAATGCGTCGCTTCCGCCTCGCTCGTCCTTATCAACATCGTAGGTCCATCGGCAAGCTTCGGAAACGCGATCCCGTACGAAGGTAAGTCATTATCGTCATGCAATCACCCAAGATCAAGATCGACCCCGCAATTGACGCTGTAACTCGTTCAATCGCAATGCTTTAAATGCGACTCAACATCCTCCTTGAGCGACAATTAATGAAATCGGACTCGGCTCGCCTCGGTCGATTCGCGGGATTTCAACCGACCCGTCCGCCAAACGACGTTCGACCACCCCCAGGCCTCGATTCAACCCATGAACCCGATTCGTCCGATCTATACAACAAATCGCGTGCCGGACGCCCTCGAACGGCTCGCATTGTCGAAAATCGACACCCCTGCTACGATTCGCGACCGTGCCGATCGCCGCGAACACGATGTACGCCTCGCCGCTCCATTTTCCTCTTAAGGAGTATACGGTTGCAAGCCGTCGATAAGCCCAACCCGAGCGGATTGCGCGTCTGGACGCGGCGGATCTTGGCCCTCGCGCTCGTCGTTCTCGCCTGCCAGCAACTTTGGAGACACGGCCGAGCATACGTCCTCCCCATGCAATTGTACGAGGTCGTCCCAGCCAAAATCTACCGCGGCGCCTGGCAACGCGATTGGCCGATGAGACGCATCATCCGCGATCATCACATCAAAACAATCGTCGCGCTCGCGCATCCCGCCGATCACCCCTTGGCCGTCGGCGAAAAAAAACTCGCCGACGAAATGGGAGTCAAATGGGTACATATTCCGATTGTTGACGATCGCTCCCTCGCCGACGGCCTTTCGATGAACGACCTGCTCGATAAAGCCGCCGCCACCATCAACGATCCCGCCAATCAACCCGTCTACTTCCACTGCCATCACGGGCTCAACCGCGCGTCGATGGCGCAAATCGCCTACCGTACCCGCTACTGCGGATGGACCCTCGAACAGGCCGGCGCCGAAATCAACGACGCCTTCGGCCTCATCCGCGCCACCCACGGCCCCGATTATCGCTACATGGAAAAGTATTATAATGACGTGATTCTCCCCCTCCGTAAGGTCGATCGCCGCACCGCGAGTCCCGCGGCCGAATCCATGTCGATCGCCCACGACCCGACGACCCCCCAAACCGCGAACTCCGCCCAAATCTCGGAGCGATCCTCCCCTCCCAGGTTGCGTTAACCGCAAACCGTAAACCGCATACCGCATACCGCGATCGCGAATCCCAACCGCCGCCAAAGCGATCGACTCGTTCGCCTCGCGCAAAAAATCCACATATCAATTGAACGCCGCGTCACTTGACGATGATCAATCTCCGAACACGCTCGCGATCAATCGCCGAGATCGGCTCAAATGTCGTTTCCCCGCGTTTCAGCGTGATCAACTTATCCACAAACGGCGATCCATAATTGAGCCCGATCTCAAGGCGATACTCCCCGGCCGCAAGCTCGCCGATCCGAAATCGACCCGGACGATCCCCCTCGATCCGCGCCGAATACGAATCGCCCTCATTATTCGATAGATTCACATAAATATCTTCAATGAATCTCCCCTTCGTATCGCGAACCTCTCCCGATAGAACCGCCTCGCGATCCATCTCGACCCGAATCGACTCCCGACCGTCGCGCCACGCGATCCGCCGCCGCGCATACCCCTCGGCACGCACCAGTATCGTCGACTCGCCGAACGCGAGCGCCGAAAAATCCCTCGCTCCTTTATTATTAGTTATTGATAAAATTGTATCGTTACCTGATCGATTGTTTTCCCAATCGAACTTTTGATCGTACGACGGTTCGCCGTTGATCAGTGCGATCCGCACATGCGGAATCGGCCGTTTCGTTTCGGCGTCGACGACTTCGATCCGAAGTCGATGCGGCGGGCCAAGCTTGATCGTCGGCCCCTCGGTCGCCGCGAGCATCGTTACCGGCCTCGCGATCACTCCCTCGACAGACCCCACCCCATAACCCTCGGCGACGATCGCAAGCCGATGAACCTTCCCCGATTCCAGCCCGCCGACCGCGAATTCACCCCGCTCGTCGCTGAAATACACCCCCGTTGAACGATATGTGATCGTATAATTACCTGGTTTTTCTTCTGCGCCTAATCGACCGGGGCTCAAAAACAGCACGCGAAAATTCCGCACCGGTTCGCCGTTTTGATCGACCACCCGTCCCCGGACAACCCCCTCGACTTCAACCGCGACGACGTTCGCCCCACCGTCGAATCGAAGCTCCCTGTTCCACAAATCGCACCTGATCCCGCTGTGAAAATCAAACCGTACGCCTTCACGTGGAAGCGCATTGATATGAAAAGATCCATCGGACAGGGTCGCGACCCCCCTTTCTTTCAGGAACCTAACATCGTTATATAAATGATC
>JAKBCQ010000837.1 GCA_021807585.1 Planctomycetota bacterium
GTTCGCAGCCATCCCCAACGGATCTCTCAGGAATGTCATATCAGACGGACATAGAAAGGTCGAGATTTCTGTCTTCAAAGCCGTTCGATTCATCGGAGAATAAATCGGATCATGCAGCCAAGGTACTCCGCTGAAATTGATCGCGTCAAAAACCAGCCTCTGATCAAGATAGGACAAAATCTGCGACTGTGACGACCACCTCGGCTCTCTGCCGGGAGGGCCTCCTCCTCCGACTCCAAAAGGATACGCGTAAAACGTCGTTTCATATTGATTCAGCGCCAACCCGATTTGCTTGAGATTGTTCCGGCATTGAATGTTACGCGCAGACTCACGTGCTTGTTGCACTGCGGGAAGTAATAGAGCGACCAAAATCCCGATCAGCACGATAACCACCAAAACCTCGATGATCGTAAATCCACGAGATCGATCGACTGAATCCTTCATATCTGAACAGTCGCCGTGGAAATCATGAATACTATCTCCAAGCTCGAATTTCTCGCATAATCGAATCATCGTATTCCTCATCAATCGTATATATCAGATAATCATCATAGACCCGAATCACCGCGACTGATCAAGAGGCTGATCGGAAATCGATTCGTTCAAAATCGGAAGTCGATCGAACGGATCGAGGGAGCGGTTTTGAGATATCGGGATGATCTCTTGCGATCCCTTCGTGATATCCTGTTTATCGAGAGTATACCTTACCCTTCGATCGACCTGTACGAGCTCGGCTATCATGATAATCGGATCTTTCCATAACCGCAATCGCGATCCCGCTACATCTCGATAATCGACCGAAACCTCGTCCACGCGATATCGAAGTTCTTCGGCTAGCCTAATTATACAAACGTCAAAGATGAATCCATTTGTCTCGCATAATGAGAAGAGCCTCAAGCCCGCTTCACGACGAAACATCTTGAATCCACATTGCGTATCATGAATATGAACTCGGAGAAAAAAACGCGTCAGATTGGAAAACACGCGGCCTCCCAGTTGTCGAAGCCTCGATCTGTTTATCCTTGATTCGCCCACAAGCCTCGAACCGACTGCGATATCCGCGCCCTCGGAGATCGCTTCACGCAGCCGCGCCTCGTCTTCAATCGGGGTTGCTCCGTCGGCGTCGGTAAATAGGATGAGATCGCCCCGTGAAGCCAATACCCCCGATCGAACCGCAGCGCCTTTGCCAAGATTCCGAGCGTGGCGAATCAATTTAATCGAATGGTGAGATTCCGATATCTTGATCACCGATAGGGCGGTCATGTCTTGACTCCCGTCGTCGACGACTATCACCTCGTGTCGGTCTGGAAATTCGACCATGAGATAATCGCACACGCGTTCCAAATACAGAGGCAAACGATCGATCTCGTTATAAGCGGGAATGACAATAGACAAATATATTTGATTATCCATGTGTATTCACCCTATCAATCGGATCGCTTGGCTCTTAAATAAAGACATACCACGCGGAGAATAGCGCAGCGTAAACACCCATTAACAATCCGCATATTCCAGCGATGGCGCCGGCGATCGGAGTGGGGATCTTGCTCAGGATCATTCCCATAACGATATAAATCGGCGCCGCGGCGGCGGAATATCGAGCCATGCTTTGCATATATTGTTCGTAGCCGATCGTCGCGTAAGGAATCAGCAAGAGAATCGCTGACGTGAGCGTTTCCGCATAAGTCAACCATCGCTTGAATGCGCCTAGGATCGTCAGACCCGCGGCGATCACGAAATAAACCGAATCCGAGGAACGGATGCTGAGTAAAGCATTGTCCGAACCCGAGATCTTACTCCAATGATGTTCACCCTTTGGATCATAAAGCGCTCGAATCGGCTCGAACGAGATAAGCGACAAAATTCGATGCAGGATCGTGGATGGAGGCCTGATTCGGAAACTGTCTTGCGCCGCAGCGAACGCGAGAGGATTGTGGAAGCGAATTTGAAGATACGTCATATAGGCGAACAATCCCCAGCACGAGAGGGGCAAGAGAATCGCCATGAACCGAGCGTACGAAAGACCGGTTCGACGATTTTTATATGCGACGACGATGAGAGCTGGAATGAGCGCAACGCCGAGCGCTCGTGTCGCGGTCGCAAGGCCGATCAGCGTCGCGGCTAAAATGAATCGCTTTCCATGGTGTAACAGAAGAAGGACTGCGAAGAGAATCATCAAGAAAAGCCCCTCGCTATACGCCATGCGAAAGAAGAATGTGGGGGGGAATAATCCCATTGAGAGCAGAACATAACCCGATAATCGCGGATCGGAATCTGGGCGGGTGAGAGCGAGATAGTGAGCTGCTAGAATGAACGACGCTGCGAGAGTGACATTCGACACGATCAGTAGCGACAGATCGATTCTGATATGAAACAATCGTGAAACAGCGAAGCCTAGAGCTGGATAAGCCGGGAAGAATGCGACGCTAGATTGCGTGTGCGGACGGAAGCGATATCCCATCGATGCAATCGAATCGTACCATTGACCGTCCCAATTTGTAAATGATTCATAGGAATAACCGAATTGTCTCCCTCGAATTGTTGACTTATTTTCGATATCCGTCCCGTAATAATCCCCAAGAATAACGACGACCAATGAAAAAATATAATAGATTATACCAGTAATAGAAGATTT
>JAKBCQ010000838.1 GCA_021807585.1 Planctomycetota bacterium
AAAGGGGGGGGGGGGGGGGGTAATGGAAAATCGATTCGATCGATAGGAAACCAGGCTCATCTTCCGAGGCTGATGGCAAAGCTATTCACACATGCCGTTCCCATTCTAATCGCCGCGATTCTCGTCTTATCACCGTGGTTGTTTGGAAGGTCGTTGATTCCATCGACTTGGAACAGAATGATTGGGATCGACGACGAGCCGATATCGTTTGATCATTCCGTGAAGGAACTAGGATTGGTCGATCGCGATTCGACCAAGATGATCGAATTTCCCATTGAGAATAGGACGTCTCAAGTCGTGAAGATTCTGGGTGTGCGATCATCTTGCTCATGCGCCGTATCGGAAAATCTTGCCGATTCGATCGCTCCGAACGGGAAAATATCGGTTCAAGTGCGATTCAACCCGTCGAATTATCGCGAATTGGAAGAAGTGAATGCCGGCGTGGTGATCTACACCGATCGAAAAGGCGCCGGGGAGATTCCATTGTACTTTCATGCGAAGATCGCCGCGGGCGATCCCAACGCCTTGTGATCTCGGGGTGAAATCCCGAGTGATTTCGATCCGTCTCGTTACTCAAGGGTCAATTTCTTGATGGAAGGGGATCATGATGAACCGTTTATTACGACGACTCGCCGCGGGCTCATTCGGGTTCTTTTCGAGGGTTTTCGCGTGGTACGCGATTCTGGCGTTTGTGATCGCCATGAATCACGGAATCAAGGCCGAGGCGGGAGGTACATACTGGTGCTCCGGTTCAGCAATTCTAGGTAGCGGAGGGGCATGGTCATGCTCCGGCACACATTGTATTTTGATCTGGCAAACATGTACCATTGATTGGATTTTTGCTACAGGGAACCCTACGCCGATTGGAGGAACTTGCACCTGTCAATAGAGATAACGGCTGACGATTCAAATCGCGCTTCATTGAGTTAATCTCACGAAGCGCATGCCTGAAAATGGAATTCAATATGAAACATTGCATGTATGTTAATATATTATATGTAGTGATAATCGTGCTCTTTTTGAGCGGCGTCGCCGATGCGGATGATGAATTGGTCCAAAGATTTCAGAGAGAATATCCGTCCGCGGCGAAGCGATTGGAGAAAAAACTCGAACAAGTTCGCGGACGATTCTCAATCCAAGACAAGCCGATGTCTAAAAAAACGGGAGGTTATCGAGAATTCTGGTTCGATCATGATTATCAAAAGGCAAAAACATTGACTTCAATCTCCGGATCAAAATCCCTCAAGTGGGTCGAGACGATCGATTGTCTCGGACCACGATCGGGTTTCAGCATATTTCGTAAGAGTAATTCTAAGGATTATCATGTCATAAAACTTCATCGAGATAAGTTGTATGGAACTCTGATGAACACAACCGTAAGGTTGGCGAATTGCTCATTCTGCGTTTTCGGATATCCGCTATACAAGCAATTGAACAATAATAATTTTCATCTAAAATCTGTTGAAAAAATGGATTTCGACGATCATGATTGTGTGAAAGTCGAATATCAAGCGGGATCGCCTGGAACGATCAACTTGGGAACGGTCGTTCTCGATCCATCGCGCGATTGGGCGATCGTATCTTGCGAGGAGCGCTTTGAGTTCATGAAATTCGGATCGGTGGCATGGAAACCGCATTATGACGACTCCAACTTTCCTATTCCTATTAAAGTCGAAGATAAAGATATTAATAATAACTGGAGCACGGTATTTTTTAAAGACGTCCACTTCGAGGGAACGCCCGAGGCCGAATTCCGCATGCCGTTTTACGGACTTCCCGACATCGCCGACGACGATTCGGGTGATACCTTTTTCGATCGGTACGCGAAATACGCGATTCCGATTGTCGTCGCGATCGTTTTGGCTTACCTTTTCAAAAGGTCTGCGCGTCGATTGAATCGATCGCCGGCTGGTTGAAGGAAATCTTCAACGGGTTCGCAACTCAATGAAAGCGAGGGATCGCCGATGAAACATTTTCGCTCAATTTCAAGGATCTCGTCTTGTTTCGATCGGAATCAAACTCGAACAAAGAGGATCGTCGATCGAACCGATCGTGGTTTCACGCTGATCGAGATTTTGGTCGTATCGCTGATCATCGCAGTGTTGATCGCGTTGGTTCTTCCCGCTGTTCAAAACGCTCGAGAGGGGGCTCGGCGTACCGCATGCCTCAACAATTTAAGGCAGATCGGCCTTGGGATCGCATCGTACCACGATGCGCAAGGTTCGTTTCCGATTGGAGAATATGGACACTTTATTCCCGATTACAACGGCGAACAACCATATTGCAAGTGGATGATTCCTGATAAGAGTTACCTTGTCGCGATCCTTCCCTATGTCGATCATGCTCCGCTTTATCATGCGCTCAATCAAAATGAATGGATGTATTCGGTTGGAAATCGAACCGTGATGACCTCATCGGTTGGGCTTTACGCTTGTCCCGACGACGTCGACTCGGGTCGACTCAGGGATGGATATTCCTTATTGAACCAATATGAGCAAGATTATCTCACGCCTTCGAAGCTCAGTTCCACGAGCTATTGCGGCGTGGTGGGAGACGCGATATCCGACCCATTTCCCGCTCCGGAATGGGGTTGTAAGCCGATGCCACAGAGCGTTAT
>JAKBCQ010000839.1 GCA_021807585.1 Planctomycetota bacterium
GGCGCCGGTAAGAGTCGCCAGGTCGAGAACGCGACTCGGCTTCCCCTCGACCGCGTAAGCGAGCGCGTCGGCGAGTATCAGCCGACCCTCGGCGTCGGTGTTGAGCACCTCGACCGTCTTGCCGTCGCGCATCGTCAAAACATCGCCCAATTTCATCGCTCGACCGCCGGTCATGTTTTCGGTTAAAGGTAAGTAGCCTTTCACATGAACAGGAAGCTTGAGTCGAGCCGCGGCGACCAGCGTCGCGGCGACGACCGCGGCGCCCGTCATATCGGCCTTCATGTCCTCCATCGACGTCGACGGTTTGATCGAAAGCCCCCCCGAATCAAACGTCACCCCTTTGCCGACGAGCGCGATCGGAGCGTCGGTTTCAACTCCGCGATGTTCCAGGACGACGAAGGCGGGGGGAGCGGAAGATCCCGCGGAAACTCCCAATAGACCGCCGAATCGCTCGTCGCGAAGCCTCGCCTCGTCCCAGATCGTCGCGGCCACGCCGAACTCGCGAGCGCGATCGGAAATGATCTCGGCGAGTCGCATCGGCGGTTTCTCCGCGGGAGGCGTGTTCACCAGGTCGCGCGCCCAATTCACTGAATTTCCAATAACATGGGCTCGTTCAAGTGTGGATTCCAATGCCTTTGGATCGATTGCCGAATTCGGCTCAACGACGACGATCAGTTCCTCGAAGTCGTGTCTGACGGGCTCGTTCTTTTTGATGTCGGGCCCGCGAACTCCGACGATCATCCCCTGCACGAGCGCCGATGCGACCGCGAGCCGATCCCCCTCGAAGCCGTCGGGCAAGACGACCGCGACCGACTTCCTCGGCCGAACCGCAAGCCTCTTACCAACCGCGACCCCCGCCGAAAACGCCGCGGCCGCGCTCAACGATTCCCTTGGACCGAGGCCGAAAAGCAGGATCCCCCCCGCCTTGAAATCGGTCTCGCCGTGGATCGGCGTCGTCTCACCCAGGTTTCCAGTCACATCCTTGGATTCGACGAGCCCCTCGACGATCCGCGCCACCCGAGCGCCCTTGAGAGCCCCCGCGGGAGGTTCAAACCGATCAAAAATCCCCACCGCGAGGCGATCGGCGATCGTCACGGCCGGCGCCTCAATCGTCGTTCGTATCCGCATGTTCGTCGCTTCTCGTTCTTTCCGTCGAAATCGTTTCGTTCCATCCGGATCAGAATCATCGCCGGGATTCCCTTCCGCGCCAAGACGATCGAACAAAAACGACCCCAACGGAGAAAAATCGATTTCAAAAAATATTCGAGTGATAATAATAAGATTTAATTATTAAAGCGTCGGTCGTTCGTTACGGTTCGAGATCAAGCCGAGAGGACGTCGGTCGCCGGACCGTTCGAATCGAGTCGTACGGCGCCGATCGCGAGCGAACGGTCCAAACTCGATCAAACGCTCCGGCGACATGACGAACCTCGCTCCACCGCGATTGCTTCCAATGATGTCATATCGCCGATTCGTGGAAGAAAGGCGACGTCTCAATTCAAGAACCCCCCCGCTCCACGGTTTCCGCTCATCGCAACCATCTGTAGATCTCTGCCGATCTGTTGATTATCGGCGACGGGAACGCCCGCCGATCGCAAAAGCGACGTTCCGCCGTTCATCGATTGCGTCATCTGATTCGAGTTTCCCCCGCCGTAATTCATAATAACAGCCAGATGTTTGGCAAGCATAAGCGTATTGAGCCTTCGATGCGTGCGATGCGTGAGAGCCGTCGCAACGTGTGACGCGAGGTTGTGCACCACCGGCGTCGGCGGACGCTGATTGCCCGGCCGGACGACTCCAATCAAATCGCGCGATAAATATTGCGTGTGCCGATTCTGGAGCGTCATTCCCGGCCGAATCATATCAAGATCATGCTTGAGCCGCATGAGATGCCGATATGCAATGTTATTATTCATGCCATTATTGTTATACCAGCGGCGGCGATATCCCCGATGATATCCGCCGTAATAATGATGATGATAACCCCAGTTGCGGCCGCTGAAATTGGGATTCGTCATCGCTCCAACCATCAGCATGGGGGCGATCGTGTTGGCATTCGCGTTTCTGTTGTATTGATATCCGCGCGAATGCGAGCCGATGCCGCCGAGTCCGGTCGTCGCCTTGATACCGGTTCCCGTCCCGGTCGCGGTCGCCGTTGTGGATGAGACCGGCGACTTCGGTTTCGTCACGGTCGTGTTCGTCGTCACGACAGCGGCTTTTTTCCCGTTTAATGGCTTTGACGCCGCGGTCGAGGCGGTATTCGCGGTTTTCACGCCCGCCGTTCTAGGGGCTTGAGGGGGCGTCGCGGCGTGTTTCGTCGCGTTGTGCGCCACGGGGCGCCGCGGAGCGGGCGGCGCCGACGCGTGATTCTTCGGAGCCGTCGGGTGTTGCTTGGGAGCATTCGACACGTGTTTTTGGGGATGCGACGGAGCGTGTGGATGCGGAGCGCTCGCGGGGTGAGGATGCCCTCCGCCGCCGTGTCCGCCTCCGCCGTGTCCGCCGCCGCCGTGTCCGCCTCCGCCGTGCCCTCCGCCGCCGTGTGATCGTCCTCGTCCAAACGCCGAGGGGGTAATCAGTCCGAGCGCGATCAGAGCGACCGGGATAATGAGAGTTC
>JAKBCQ010000840.1 GCA_021807585.1 Planctomycetota bacterium
CGATCCGCCCAAGCTCAAGCCGATTGCGTTGGGGAATTCGATAAAACTGCGGAAGGGATCGTTTCTGATCGCGCTTGGCAACCCTTATAACGCGGCGCGGGACGGAGCGGCGTCGGCGGCGTGGGGTATATTGGCGAACACGTCTCGTCGTGTCGAGCCTCCGCGGGCTGGGGGCGCGCCTCCTCAGCTACATAATTATCCGATCATGCTTCAACTCGACGCCAAGCTTAATTTGGGTATGAGCGGCGCGCCGGTGGTGAATCTCAACGGCGAATTGGTTGGTTTGACGACGACCGCGGGGGATCCCGAGGGTTTCGACCCGAAAGCGGGATACGCGATTCCGATGGATCGATTGGGTCGGCGCGCGGTCAAAAGTTTGATGGAGGGGAGCGAGGTCGAATACGGCTTTTTGGGGATCAACTTGCCGACGGTTCGGTTTCAGCAAGAGGAGTTTGGGGGGAAAACGAACATCGTCGCGGATGTGACCGCGGGAACTCCGGCGGACATCGGCAATTTGCTGAAAGGGGACGAGATCCTTCAAGTGGGAGAAATACCTGTTTATGATTCGGACACGCTTGTTCTCGCGGTCGGGTCTTATCCGGTGGGTGAGCCGGTGGCGCTGAAGATCCGCCGCGACGATAAGATCATTCATAAAACCGTGTTCCTCTCGAAATATCCGACCGAAGGGGATATCATCGCGACGAACCGTCCCGAGCCGTGGCGTGGGATTCGGGTCGATTATACGAGCACGCTCGCGACTTCGACCTTCGGACGCGGCGTTCTCGACGAGATGGCCAAAAGCCTGGTTGCGATCGTCGAGGTCGTGCCGGGCTCGCCGGCGGATCAGGCGGGGCTGAAAAAGGGGCGGCTCGTCGTCAAGGCGGGCGAGCGGAAAGTGAACAAACCAAGCGATTTTTACGCGATTACGGCCAAGCTCAAGGGGGACGTTCCGATCGAGACCGAATCGGGAATCGTCGTCGTCCGCGAGCCGAAAAACGTCAATTGAATCAACATGCGTGAATTCGCGAATTTTTTTTCGAGTCGATCGATTACTAACAAAACATGAAAACAGACGAATTGCGCGAAGCGTATCTTGATTTTTTCGTTTCCAAGGGATGCGTGCGGAAGCCGAGCGACGTGTTGGTTCCCGACGATCCGACCGTGCTGTTCACTCCGGCGGGGATGAATCAATTTAAGCGCGAGTTTCTTGGTTTGGGGGATCCGTCTTTTTCGCGCGCGGTCACGTGTCAGAAGTGCTTGCGCACGGGGGACATCGACAACGTGGGGCGGACCGCGTTTCATGAGACGCTGTTTGAGATGCTGGGCAATTTTAGTTTCGGCGATTATTTTAAGCGCGAGGCGATCCATTGGGCGTGGGAGTTCCTCGTTAAAATTTTACATATTGATCCGGCGCGGTTATCGATCACGGTGTATCTCGACGACGACGAGGCGTTCGGGATTTGGGAGAAGGAGATCGGGGTTTCGCGGGATCGGATCAGCCGGTTGGGCGAGGACGACAATTTTTGGCCCGCGGGTGCGCCGACGCACGGGCCGAACGGAGTTTGCGGTCCTTGTTCGGAGATTTTTTATCACGGCGAGGGACCCAAGGAAGTCGAGATCTGGAATCTCGTGTTCACGCAGTTCAATCGAATCGGGCCGAACGCGCTCGAACCTTTGCCGAAAAAGAATATCGATACGGGGATGGGTTTGGAACGCGCCGCGGCTTGTCTTCAGGGCGTTTCGACGGTGTTCGATACCGATATCTTCAGGCCGATCGTCGCCGCGGCGGCGGATCTTCTGGGGGTCGCGTACGATCCCGACCGAGCCGACGGCGTGCGGATCAGGCGGATGTCGGATCATTCACGCGCGCTCACGTTCGCGATCCATGAGAACGTCCGTCCTGGGCCGCAGAAACAAGGTTACGTCATCCGTCGTTTATTGAGGCGCGCCGTGCTCGACGCGTACATGATGGGGCGGCGCGAACCGATACTCGCCAATCTTGTCCCCGTGGTCGCCGATGTGATGAAGAAACCATATCCCGAACTCGCCGAGACGTCGCGTCACGTTCGGAATGTGGTTCGCGACGAGGAGGAGCGGTTTCTGGCGAATTTGGAGAATAGCCTTAAATATTTAAACGATACGTTCAAAAAGACGAAGGGGGCGGGGTCGGCTGTCATCTCGGGTCGCGACGCGTTTGATTTGCACTCGACCTACGGGATTCCGGTCGAGATCACCGCGAGCCTTGCCGCCGAGAACGACCTCGCGGTCGATATGACGGGATTCGATGCGGCGATGAAGGATTTTTCCGAATTGACCCGCGGAACGACCGAGGCGGCGGCGGTCTTTTCGGCGGGTCCGCTCGACGCTCTCAAGCGCGATTATCATTCGGGGAACGCGTTCCTCGGCTACGAAACGACCGCGGCCGACGCCGCGGTGATCGCCGTGGTTTCGCAAGATCGACTCGTCGATCGCGCCGGAACGATGAATGAAACCGATCCGCCGATCGCGCTCGTGCTCGATCAAACGCCGTTTTACGGCGAAAGCGGCGGGCAGGTGGGAGATACGGGAATCATCGAGAACGACTCGTTCACATTCCGCGTGATCGACACCCAA
>JAKBCQ010000841.1 GCA_021807585.1 Planctomycetota bacterium
GGCGTGCGTCTTCGGCCACGCGCACGCCGTCAATCAATGGGCGTCGATCCCCCAGGGATTGATTCGAGGCGTCTTATACCGCTGCGTCGCCGCCGACGCGGTCGGCTTTCACCCGCTTCGGATCCTCGATAGCGGATAACTATTTGATAAAATGTCATGTGGGTGATCGACGCGATCACGCCCGCCGCGGGGGTGGATCGGCAAACCGATCTCAAGCCGTCGCGACGGTTTGGGTTCGCCGATTTCGGCTGGTCGAAGCCGATCGACCCGGTTACACTCCCCGCGAAATTCACGGACGGAACGATTCGCGACCGGAGGTGGACGATGCGCACGATCGCGCTCGTTGAAGGATATAATCATGTTTGTTGCCGTTATCGCATCCGTGCGTTCGAGCCCGCGATTCGCGCATCGGGCGGTTCGTTGATCATCGAGCCGCTCGCCGAAAACGTATGGAAACGCATGGCGCAATTCCACGCCGCGGCGGATTTTGATCGGGTGATCCTGCAACGCAAATTGCTCGATCGGTTCCAGTTCGGCATTCTACGCGGCTGGGCGCGGCGACTGATCTTCGATTTTGACGACGCCGTCTTATATCGCGATTCGTACCACCCGCGCGGTTTGCATTGCAAACGACGAGTCGATCGCTTTCAGCGAACGGTCTCCCAGGCCGACGCAATCCTAGCGGGCAACGAATTCCTCGCGCGGACCGCGCTCGATCACGGCGCCGATCCGTCACGAATTCATCTGATGCCTACATGTGTTGCTATTTCAACATATCAGCCCAAAATCGTCGAACCACGAACCGATCGACCGATCGAGCTCGTCTGGGTGGGGTCGTCGAGCACGCTTCAGGGAATCGAGCGATCGGCCGGGATTTGGAATCGATTGGGTCGAGAAATCCCACGATTACGATTGCGCGTGATCGCCGATCGGTTTCCCCGCTTCGATTCGTTGGAAGTGCTCGAAATTCGATGGACCGAGGCGACCGAACAAGTCGAGATAAGAGCCGGGGATATCGGCGTGAGCGTGATTCCCGACGACTTATGGAGCCGGGGCAAATGCGGGCTCAAGCTGCTGCAATACATGGCCTCGGGGCTTCCCGTCGTCGCCAATCCCGTGGGAGTGCATCGCGAACTGATCGAGCACGGTGAAACGGGGTTTTTGGCGTCGACGCCCGAGGAATGGCTCGACGCGATTCGCTTGCTGTCGAACGACCCCGGGCTTCGAAGACGCATCGGCGAACGCGCCCGCGAGTTCGTCGCTCGCCGCTACTCGGTCGAAAGTCGAGCGGTCGATTTCGTCGCGGCGATCACGGGAAAAACCTTGAATGAACGCGCCGCGCCCGCACGCGAAGCGAACGATCACCACTCCCCTAAGAGCGCGGCGAAGGCGCGAATCGGGGAGCGGTTTCGACCCGCTTCCGGTCGCGGGGGAACCGCGCAAACGATTCAATAAGTAATCAGTAAATAATCAATAAGAGATTTCAGGGCGATTGTTATGTTATCGGCGTCGATCGGCGAATCCGAGGATCGATTGTTTCGCGAGCCGACGTGGTCGTGGCGCCGCGTCGGCGACGTCTGGTGGTGGATCCGTCGCGAATGGACCGGGACGATTCTGGGACACGACGGGCCGAAACTCGACGAATGGCGGCGGCAGGGACGGTTGACGACCGTCAAGTCGGGTTTATTCCGGATGGTGTATCGCGCCGATCTCGATCAAGGTTCCATCTACATTAAACATTATTTGGTACCGGGACCGCGCGCCAAGCTTCGCCAATGGGTGCGCCGCGGCAAAGGAAGAAACGAGAGCAAACGAGCCCGCGCGCTCGCCCGCGTGGGAGTTCCGACGTTCGAGCCGATCGCGCTCGGCGAGCAACGACGCAACGGCGTTCTTTTTGAAAATTATTTGATCACGCGAGCGATCGAGGATTCGACGCCGCTCGATCGGTTCGTCGAAGCGAACGTCGCGCAGGCGCCTCCCGCCGAGGCGACGCGAGTTCGCCGATCGCTGGCGCGGGCCCTCGGGCGAATGACCGCAAAGCTCCACGACGCCGGTTTTTTGCATCGCGATTTTCATCCCGGCAACGTCCTCGTGCAAACCGGCGCCGACGGCGAGCCGATCCTCTCGCTCGTCGATCTCGACGCGCTCCGACTCCGAAAAAAACTCGGCCGATCCGACGTGATCGAAAATCTCGCGCTCCTCAACCATTTTTTCTGGATCCGCGGCGAACGAACCGATCGTCATCGATTTATGTTAGCGTATCTAGGCGCTCGCAAGTCGGTGATCGTCGATCATAAGGATCTCGCCCGCTCGGTCGAGCGCTCGACCCGCGCGTGGGCCGAGCGTCTCTGGAACCGCTGGGGCGAACGGTGCAAAAAGACGAGCCGGTATTTCATTGCGAGGCGATCGGGCCGCGTCCGAGCCCTCGCGGCGCGCGATCTTGACGCACAATCGCTTGAAGAAATGATGAGCGATCCCGATCGACCGTTCCGCGATCCCGCCGCGGTGATCTTGAAGGATTCGCGTACGACGACCGTCGCCGTGACGACCGTGAACGTGCGGGGAGTTCCCGTACGCGTCGTATACAAGCGATTCAATCGGCGTCAGCGTC
>JAKBCQ010000842.1 GCA_021807585.1 Planctomycetota bacterium
TTTGATCTCGGGGAAATCCTTAAACGTTTGGGCCGCGGCGGTTTCGATCGCCTTATCGGAGATCGAGTCGATCAGGCCGATGCCGAACAACGACGACGGATTGCGCTGCGAACGTCGAACGACGAAATTCCCGACGGTCGTCGAACCCGAATTCGAGCTGGGATTGAAATTGGACGGCACAGGAAAAACCAGGTTACCCTTGATCTCGACGCCGTTTTGAGGCGTGGTCTCGGCGATCAACTTATTATCTGGATTCGGATCGAAGCTCAACACCTTCACCTCGACTTTGCTCGCTTCGGCGGGCGGCGGCGCGGGTTGGCCCGCGGGTTGATCGGCGACGACGACGGATTGCGGCGCCTCAACCACGATTGGAGCGGATTGAGGAATCTCGACCACTGTATTAGACGGCTGAAATCCTGTGAATCGGATTTGATTCGGCAGACTCGTCGCTCCGCCGCTCAGCGCGGAGATTTGATCACGCCATTGCGCGTAACCGGGATCGGTTCCGAACTTGTGCAGAACGACGGTTCGACCGTTCTTAAAGCCCGAATGAAACGCAATCAACGGAGCGACGTCGACGGGGGGTTGCGGAGCGACTTGTGGCTGTTGAGCGAGCTGCGGCTCCTGAACGCCTTGCCGCTGCTGAGGTTTCTCCGCCTGAGGTTGCGGCGGTTGCGGGGCGGGCATCATGGCGGGCGCCATCCCTTGAACGTTGAGCGATGCGCTCAAGATATCAATATTTTTGCTAAGCGGGCCTCCTCCGCCGGGAGCGCCCTGATTGTGGCAAGCGATGCACGAACTGTCGTTGTATACGGGTCCGAGGCCGTCGCCGCCGTGCGAACGTGGGTCGCCCGGCAACCACTCGCGAAGGAAGATCGCGCGGCCGCGAGCGACGGCTTTGGGATCGACCTCGTCGCAACAACACGCATCGTCTTTGTCGCACGCTTTCGCCGCGGCTTGATCAGATACCGCGGAGTTCGCGGCCGCCGCTTTCGCTTTGACGGGCTTGTCGCTCGCCGAAACGAATGGTGTTCCGAAACCCGTCGCGAGCCCGATGAATCCAAAGAACAGACCGGCGAGATAAATCGCCGGACGTCGCTTCGCCGAACGCAGCCCCCTCACGATCGTTACGCGCCGCATCACGACTCCCTCCGATGACATCGCATCAGTTGATATCAAGGCGACTCTCGATTCGAGCCGGAAGCGGCTCGGACAATGTGACGAACTCAGTTTACCGAATCCGACGGCGATCGAAAGACAATTCTCGTTTCGTCGCCGACATTCCCACGCAAGATAGTTGCCGCCGGAGCGATTATCTTGCGTCGATTTTCCAAAAAAACCGAGAGAGCGAATTTCGCACGATACGGCGACGCGATCTCACGATCAGTGATCAAGCGAATCAAGGGTTCAGTCGGCGCATCGGGCGAGCCGATTCATTCGAGAATCGCCCGGGATTAATTGGATTTTTGATCCGAGGATCGCGTGCGGTTTTCGATCGTCTGGATCAATTCGGCCGCGAATTTCGCGACGAGAATGTCTTGCGTGTTCCGCGATGCGCGCTTCAACCGAGGCAGGCTTTGTTCCGTGGCGATCTCTTTGAGGACTCTTAATGCGTCGAACCGAACCTTGAATTTGGGATGATCGAGAGCACGCAGCACCTCGACCTCGGCGGTCGAGCCGAAAGCGATCAGCGCCGGCACCGCCTTGATCGAGTCTTCATCAAGACGATCGACGATCGGCGCAACGGCTCGCTGATCGCCGATTTTTCCCAAAAGATCGATCGCATCCCATCGATGAAAAGCATTTTGTGTATGAAGAACATTGATCAGAACGGGAACGCTCTCGGAGGTCCACCACGCTGCGAGCGCTTTGATCGCGGCGCCTTTTGAGTGTTCGTCGGCGCCAGAGATCATCGATTCAAGCAGCCTGGCGACCTCGGCGCGTCGGTCGGCGACGACGGGAGAGCGACGGAGCCGATCGGCGGCGGAGCGCATTTTGCCTTCGTCGCCGCTCTTCAAATCTTCGATCAGGCCGTTGAGTTTGTCGGCGTGAATTTGCACCTTGCGGATCGGCCCGGGGCGTCCTGGACGCGGATTGTTCGGACCGAATCCAGGCCCGACGGGGGGCGTGTTTTTGGGAGCGGACGGAACGTCGGGCGCGGGCTCGGGAGTCGATTCAGAGGGATCATTCTGGGCGATATCGACCGCGGCGGATGGATCGGAACCGGCCTCTTTGACGATCGGACCCGCGTCGTCGATCGCAGCCGACAGTTCGACCAGATTCGATAGCCGCAACGTCCCCCCGCCGAATAAGAACCCCTTCTTCGCCTCGAGCTGATTCGTGAACGGACCGTCGGCGAACGTCAGATCTTTGATGAACCCCGTGAGCGTCCCTTCTTGTTCAAGCGTTTCCTCGAGCCTCAGCTTGCCTTTTGAAGATGTAATTACCCAGGAAACTTGCTTACCTAAATAACTGGAATTAGGAAAGAGCTTGTAATCGATCTTGAATTCGATTCCGGGTGTGTCGCCAAGCGGCCCTCGCGATTTGGCCATTCGAGCTCGTTTGATCCACGCGTACAAGACTTCGGACGACGCCTGGGCGTTCGCGTTCG
>JAKBCQ010000843.1 GCA_021807585.1 Planctomycetota bacterium
ATCGGGCGATCCGATCTCGCCGACCTCGGAATCGATGCGCGTTCCTGGATTCGCCTGAACGCGATCAAAATCGAATTGGGGTTGATCGAACCATAAGGGAACGACGGCGATCATCCGAGGCGAGGGAGGGTCGACGCGGTAGAGACCGAATTCGCCCGTATTCCAATGGAGGAGCCTCGCGGGAACGTGCGCCGTCTCGTCGACGACGAGGAATTGACGCATGACTCCAAAAGACGTCAAGCCGACATATGCAAGAACCATCGAATATAACAATTGGCGAAAAGAAAGCGGTGTGATGAAAACACGCCGCGTCGGAATAAGCAGTTATTTATGTAATATGATCTCACCGAAATACATGATTGATTGCAAAATCTAGCATGTGATAATGATATCCATCTGTTATAAGATCACGGACCGTCGCCGAGAGATTTCCTCCTCAATAGTTTGTTACGAATCCGTCGACTCGATAAGACGACGACGATGAACGCGAGAGGAGGGAATATGAGAGCGGCGTATAACAGACGACGATACGATCGCGCCCGAGTCGTTTCGACACCGTCCTGAATATAACTTTTGATGATCTTTTTATCTTTATTAAGAAGATAAACAGGAGATCCGGGTGGGATTTCCGCCTTTTGAAAGAACGATTTAGGATAATTCGGATGGAGATCGACCCGTTCGATTCTTCCGATCGTTCTATCCGCGAGAACTAATTTATGATTCCGCTCTTTATAAATCCATGTTTCGTAACCCTCATATTTCATCGACATCGGATACCAAATACCAAGCTCGATCTCTTTCCAATCGGAGTTATATCCGTATTCAAAGCATTGAGTATCGCTATCTAGTGGGTAATATGTTTCTGATTTTACGGGAATGTAATTCCGATCGACGGCAAGCCATAAAAATCTTCTAGATATCAGTTTATTCTTGAGTTTGGGATCGTTGTCGCCGCCGAACAAGGAATCGACTCGAATCTTCACCGATTTCAACCCTTCGACGACTTCTTCCTTCTCGAAGTAGGAAGATGTGTTCCAGTATCCCGAATAAAAACCCGCTCCTACATTCTCTTTCATCGACTTCGTTCCTTCCAGAAAGGTCGAAAGAGGTAAAAAAAATCCCCACGACGCACCTATCAATGTCGTATGAGGATCATTTTCAGAAACGACGCCGCCGTCTCCCGGTTGAATATTTGTCATTTTATTGGGGAACACCGTCGTCGACGATTCTCCGTCGAAAACGTAAAAAGAACGATCTTTTCGTTTTTCTCCATTCAAAAGAACTTCATCGCTGAACAGATCTCGATACATCATGCTATTCTGAGCCACTGTATGTGATTTTTTCGTTAATGAAACGATCGTGTTGGGAAGATCGTCCTCGGTATCCCCGACATGGTATTCGATTGAAACAACAAGATCAATATCGGCATATAACTTTTCATTGGCTCTGACGTTCGATATAACTTGTAGCATTTTCATATCAGAGTCGTTAGATGTCGAATCGAGATCGACTCCGATTCCAAAAATTAAAGCAATGAGCAATGAGAACGATACTGAAAGCATGTCGGACCTCTCCTCTTGTAAAGACTATGTTTTAAGCACACGTCGACCAAGACGAAAACCCCGAACCTGATCCGGTAGACGTCGGCTTACCGACGCAATTGGCGGGCGAACACGATCCTCCGGTGACGCAAGATCCTCTCCATGAATTGCATGACGCGGATTGCTTCGTCATAGGGTTAATACATGTAAATGTTTGAAGTTTAGTTTGTTTGCAATTCGAACCGGTCTGATATGAGCATGTTGCGTAAATGGGATTTGGCGACGACGGGCATGAAGTCGACCAACATCTCAGTCCGCCTGTTCCGCAAGAAGTTGAAGCAAAAATAGCGGTTAAACAAATATTGCAATTGAACGATCCGTTTGGAGGCGTACAAATCGAACTTCCAACCGATCCCGATTGGCTCTTCCCTTGTCGCGTCGAGAACGCGAAGAATGCGATCCCGATTGCGATCAGCAAGACGACGTCTCGAAGTACTTTGACGCTTGATATCGTGCCGTTCGACATTGGAGATCTCCTTGTATTCAAAAGGATCGAGCACTAATCAGTATCTGATCGAATCAATTTGAATCGATCCGGAACTTCACCTCGGAGGTTGAGTTATTGTCATACTAGGCTTGATCAAGCATTCGACATCGCATCCCTCGCCCGAAAAATGGAACGCGATCCGAATCCGTCGAGATTCCTCTTTCTCAAGAAAACGGATCGGATCATCGAGTTGGATCTCGGCCAAGCGAGTCGATCCGCCGTTCGATTTTCGCATCGTCACGGTCACGCCGCTCGGCGCATCAATCGAAGATGGTTCACCCAAGGTTCTTCGATCGATTCGCCTCAAGATCACCCGAACGGGCGTACCTGGCGATAATTCAATAAACCGAGGCGCGGCGACCACCGGTTCGGTGATCTCGCCGCGAATCGGAACCTTCAATTCTTTCGTTCCATCGACGAGTAATTGAATCTCTCCCTGGATCATCCCATCGCGGTCGTCGGGTTCGATGCGTGCGATAAAGCCGTCGGATTGAGCGTCGCGTTCAACCGCGTCGTCGGGA
>JAKBCQ010000024.1 GCA_021807585.1 Planctomycetota bacterium
TCTCGTCGATCGTCGGGCTTCGCGATCGCCTGGATCGCGTCGATCGCTTTCTCGATGATATCTCGATCCGGATCGTCCAACAGCTTTGTGAGCGCGTTGATCCATTCGGCGGGCGCCCGCTTGACCGCCGAACGAGCGATCGATTCGAGCGCCGAGATTTTGATCGCCCGCGATCGATCGGCGGCGAGCGATTCGGTCAGCACGCTTCGGATCGCTTCGGCCGGGGCGAACGCCGCGATTTTCGTCGTCAGATCGTCGCGATCCGACTGATCGAGCGTGTCGATCGCATTTATGCGTTCACGAAAGTATCCCCCGAGCTTTTCTCCCCACTCGGGTCGGCGCTCGGCGATCCACCACGCGGCGTCGCGGAGCGAGACGTCGCTCGACGCGAGCGCGGGGATCGTTTGTTCGGCGGTCAATCCCCCCCGCTCGATCTGATCCAGCGCGATCAACGCGGCTTTCCGCCTTCCCGGCGCTTCCGACGCGAGCCCCTTCGAGGTCGCTCCGCGAGCGCCGATTTCAATCAATGCATAAATAATGGAATGCTCTAAAACACGATCGTTCGGACCTTCCGCGGCTTTCAATAAAGGCTCGACCGCGGATTCGTCTTCGATTCGGCCGATCGCCTCGGCCGCGGCTCGACGGTTGTGCGGCGATTGAGAACGAAGGAATCCGAGAAGCACGGGGAGGGCTTGTCGATCGCGTCTTACGCCGATCGCGTGGATCGCCGCCTGCCGCACCGAAACGTCGGCGTCGTCGGCCGCGGCGCGGATCTCGGCCCCGGCTCGATCGCCTTCGATCCGACACAACGTCCAAACCGCATTCCGCCGAGCGAGCGGAGATTTCCCCTTGTGAACGACTTCGGCGAGCGCGCCGATCGCCTTCGATCCACGCGATGCAAGCGTTTCGATCGCGCGCTTTCGCACCGCGATCCGAGCGTCTTCGAGCCGCGTGGCAAGCTCGGAAACATCGGCCTTGTCCCACGCGAGCCTGAGCCCCAAAGGATCGTCGACCCGCGCCGCCTCGACCCGCCGCACTCGATAAACGCCTCCCAATATATCGGGCTTAACGAGCTGAGAAGTCGGACAACAGATCTTATACCAGCCTCCCGTATCGACGACGATCAACCCTCCCGAGGGATCCTCCAAAACGTCGGTCGGATGAAAATCAAGATCGGGTGAAACGATAAAATCGTGAACGTTCGATTTGAACGTTGATCCGTTCGGTTCGAGTTCGACTCGGACGACCTTACGCATGTTGAAGAGGGTCGCGAAGAGGTCGTCATGATAATCGGCGCCGAGCGTATCGGAATCGACTCGCGTGAGACCGCACGGAGCGGCGGGGCCGAGATGCGCGAGCACGGGCATGAGATCGCGACCGGTGCGCCGATGACCCGTGATGACATCATGATCTTTGCCATATACCCCGCCGTAAATCGCGTGAATCAGGCCGTCGCGGTTTCCGCCGCCGGGATGAACGAGGAACGTCGTCGTGAAGATCCGTTCGCCTCCGGGCGTGAACGCGACGTCGACGGGATTGTCCATCCCCCCCGTCATCACCGCCTCGATCGCGCCCCCCTCGGGTTTTCGGCGAAAGATATGCGCGGCGCGGGTGACGAAGGGAGATTTGCCGGGTCGATCATATGTTTGTTTTGCAAATGCTCCTTTGCACCAATAGATCCAGCCGTCGGGTCCGAGATAAGGTCCGTGAAGGTCGTTGGCGCATCCCGTGAGCGTTTCGCCCTTGAACCATTCGACGCGACTTTCGGCGATTCCGTCGTCGTCGGCGTCGGTCAATTTCCAGATCGAAGGGGGCGCGGCGACATACAGCGATCCCGCGTACCAGAGGGTTCCCTCGGGAAACATCATCCGGTCGGCGAAAACCGTGCGGCGGTCGAATTTGCCGTCGCGGTCGGTATCCTCGAGCCGAACGATCCGGTGGGTACGTTCTTTTTCTTGTTGCGCGACGGGGGCGTTCGACCCCGACGAGTCGGCGACATAAAGACGTCCGAGTTCATCGAAATCGGCGACGATCGGCCTGTCGACGAGCGGAGCCCCCGCGACGAGCTCGATCTCAAATCCGTCGGGAACAAGAAAAACGCGATCACCGACGCGACGCTCGCCGGCGAACGACGTCGCGGTGAGAATCCGAAATACGACGAGCGCGAATACGACGCAGCGGAGGGATTTTCGCATGACGATCGAACCTCAAGCGGTGGGCGAGACGATTCGGGCGAACTCGTTGTACTCGATCCCGGGCTCGTTCGCCACGATCGAGCGAAAAGATTCGCGAAGCGGGTCGACGAACAATTAACAGTTTGATCTAAACATGAATCAACTTGTAAGAGATTAGATTTCAAAAAACTTGACGACTCGGGCGCGGAAACCCGGGAGGAACGGTTCGGCGGTGATTTCTTGTTCGGCGTTGAACATCGTCGGCTGTGCGCCGGATTGATGAACGACGACGGTGCGGAATTCGGGATCGACGATCCAAACGAGTTTCACGCCCGATTCAAGATAGAGGCGAATTTTTTCATGGATTGATTCGACGTCGTTCGACGGGGAGAGGATCTCGACCGCGAGGACGGGGGGTAGGTCGACCAGTTTCGCTTCATCGCCGAGACGCGAAACGGTTTCGGCGGAGATGTAGGCGACATCGATTCCGACAATCGTGGCGGGTTCGCTTTGCAGGCGAAATCCGCTCTCACCGGATAAAACCGCGCCTCTCTCTTGAGATTGTTTTTCGAGCCAAGATTCGAGCAGATGAACGACCCGCGCCTCGGTTCGAGCGTGCGATCGATTGCGATACGTCATGCCGTACTCCCGGATCTCGCCACGAATCAGCTCGCGATCGACTCCGTCGTCGGGGAGTGCGAGAAATTCTTCGAGCGAGCATGTCGATTTTGGGGTCGTCGCGATCATGGCGATTTCGGGTCCCGTTTCAAGCGTGATTCGGCGAACGTTGATGTAGGCGTATTCTCGGCTCGATTATAAGAGGGATCAACCTCGGTTTCACGCGGGCTCTCCCGCGAGCGGGTTTGCGGCTTCCGCCGCGGGTTCGATCGCATCGGCGGCCTCGGAAGCCGCCGCGGTCGAAAGATCGCGTACGCGTTGAATATTGATCAAATAAATAACCAAGCTAACCAAGCCCGCCGCGTACATGATCACGCGAAACCCCATCATCGCCACCGCGCCGCTGGGATGACCGACGACGTCGAAGAGTCGGTCGCTGATCTGCTCGCTCAGTCCGAGCGCGCCGAACGGGAGGGGGACCGCGGTCGAAAACAAAGCCAGCGGGACGATTACGAAATGGCTGGCGAACGAGGGAATCGATCCAAATAAGCTCAGTCCCACAAGATAAAAAACGATCACATTAAGCGAATGATTCCCCATCGCCATCGCGATCGTCGCGGCGACGACCTTCAATTTCGTCCGGTAAACCGAAGCGACCTCGACGAGTTTCTCGAGGATCGATTTGAGCTTTTGACGATTGCTCGCGAGTCGAATCAACGGTTGATAAAGCCCCGGGGTGAACGCGATCGCGAGCAAGGTGGAAACGCCCAGCACCGCGAGCCACGCGAGGCCGATCATCAGTCGAACCTCGAAGCCCGCACCGGGCCATGCGGTCAACCCGATGATTCCGCCGAGCAAAAACAGCCCCAACAGACCGATCAGTCGATCGAGAACCACCGACGCGACGGCCTCGGTCCGCGCCCCCGGTTGCTCGCGGCAGAGGAACACGACCTTGATCAGATCCCCGCCGACGGCGCCCGGGATCACCAGATTGAAGACGTTGCCGATGAACCCCAGCCGGAACGCGTCGCGGATTTTGAACGGAAAATCGACCGCCCTGGCGAGCAAATACCAACGATAAAACGTGGATAAAAGCGCCGCCATATAAACAAAAAATGCGATCGCGAACAGTCGATAATCGGGGGTTCGCGCAAAAACATCTTGAATTTTGCCCCGATTTTTATAAACCGCCAGAGCCAAGAGCGCCAGTGCGATCGCCGTCAGGAGCGCCTGCGTTTTCCAAGATCGTTTTTTGGGGTCGTTCACGTTCGAGTCGCCTCGTTTTCAAGGTATTTCGCGTCGATCGTCGGATCGCGGACGCGTTCAATGAGATCGTTAAACCTGCAAGCGTCGGAACAGTCGCGGCCGCGCCAGCCATTCGAGTTGGAAGCCCCCTTCGGGGTGCGTGCGGAACGCCACGACGCCTCCTTTACGGAGGCTGAAGATCGGCCTGCTGTGATCTCCCGTGACGAGCAGCCCCGTCAGGTGCGAGACCGCGGGGTCGTGGCCGACGATCAACAAACGCTCTTCCGATCGCGTGTGGATCCAATCGCGAATCGTCGCGGCGTCCGATGACGGACGTAATACGTCGTCGAATTCGACGTTTTCTTCGAGACCGAGTTCGCGAGCCAGGATTTCGGCGGTTTCGCGCGTTCTGGGGAGGGGGCTCGCGATGATTTTATCGAGATCGAGTTCGAGCTTCAAAAGCCCTCGAGCGATCGTTCGCAAGCGTTTTTTCCCTTTGGGAATCAACACCCGTGCGTCGTCTTCGATTCCCGGAGTTTCGCGGGGTTGCGCGATCGCGTGCCGCATGATAATCAGGCGTTCCATGGCGTTCCTTTTTCGCTTCTCAACTCTCTGGAGGGGAATGTAGGTCGTTTTTCCGGGGATCGGCGGGGCGCGGCGGAAGTCGACGAATCGCCTCACGCTTCCAGCTCGCGGCGTCTTCGCCGTCGATGCGGAACGTCAGGCATTTGGCGCTCCCTCCCGCCTTGATGAACTCCGAAAGCGGGGTCGCCCTCACCGTGTAGCCGTTCGCTTCGAGGTCGCGTTTGAGCCGCGGCGAGACGTCGTTGAGGATCACCGTCCGTCCCACGACGACCGCGTTGCAACTAAAAGAGACCGCCTCGTCGGCGTGCACCTCGATCAGCCGATCAACCCGCGCCGCGAGAACCGAACGTCCGTAATCGTCGAACGCTCCAGGATAATAAATCGCCTGTTCGCTCGACAGGGGGCAGAAGCACGTATCCAGGTGGTAATAGCGGGGATCGACGAGTTCGAGCGGCAAGGTCTCGACGCCGAGCCGCTCGCCGATCCATTGCTGAGAGAGCGCGTCGCTCCGAAACCGATACCCCGCGAAGAGCGTCTCGCCGCAAAAAAGCGCGTCGCCGGCGCCCTCGAAAAACATCCCCTCGGGAAGCGATTCCACCCGAAACCCCGCGTCGACGAACCGGCGATCAAACAGCGGCGTCTCTCCCCGCCGTACCTCGAAACGAAATCGTGAGCTTAAAAACAAGTTATGATAAACAATCCCCGCATTCGCGGTGAAGACCAGATCGGGCAGCCCCCGCGCGGGTTCAAGCCGTTCGATCGTCGCTCCCAGATTCTCAAGGATCGCTACGAGCGCGCGCCATTGGAAAAGCGAACGCGCCGGATCGGCGTCGACCCGCGTGTTCATCCACGGGTTGATCTCGTACTCGATCCCGTAGAAATCGGGCGAACACATCAAGATGCGAGGGTTTTTCATCACGGCCTTGAGCCTCGTCGGCGAAGAGTTAAAGCGCCTTTAATCAATTATGTGAATGATCCGATTATGTTTTGATATCTCCGACGAGTTCGGCGGCGAGGCCGCGGAGGAACGGCTCGGCGTCGGTGACGAGCCCGACGGTCTGAAACGAGCCTCGATCGAGCAGCTTGGTGACGGTCGCGGGGTTGATGTCGACGCAAACCACTTTCACCCGCGCGGGAAGCAGGTTCCCCGCGGCGATCGAATGGAGCGCCGTCGCGACCATGATCGCCAGCCCGACGTCCTTGATCGCGGATCGCATCAGCGATTGCGCGCGGAGGGTGTCGACGATCACTTCGGGGAGCGGGCCGTCGTCGCGAATCGAACCCGCCAAGATGAACTCGACGTCGGCTTTGATACATTCATACATAATTCCTGATGTAAGAACCCCCTTGTCGACCGCGGCGCGAATCCCCCCCAGCCTGCGGATCGTGTTGATCGCGCGCAGGTGGTGTTGATGCCCGTGTTCGATCGCCTCTCCTTTACTAATCGACACCCCCAGGCTTGTTCCCATTAAAGCTTGTTCAATATCGTGTGTCGCGAGCGCGTTTCCGGCGAATAATTTTTGGATGAAGCCGTTGCGGACGAGCGCCGCGACGTGTCCCGCCGAGCCCGTGTGGATGATCGCGGGGCCTCCCACGAGGAGCACTTTTTTCCCCGCGGCGCGGGTCGAGCGGATCGAATCGGCGACGGCGCGAACGCTGACCGCTTTGGGTTTCTCGCTTGAAACCGCCGAACCCATGAACCCGAAGACGTCGCCGTCGCGCGACCGTTCGGTCGGGATCACGCGAACCCCCGCGTGGCCGACGACGATCGGTAGGCCGAGGGGGACGTCGGCCATTGCGACGCACCGCGCCCTCCTGCCCGACCGATCGATCGCGATCCCGCAATCCATCTCCTGGTCGTCGACGTCGATCCACCGACCCGCGATGCGGACCTGGGTTTGCTGATTCGTCGTGCTGTAAAACTGATCGGGAAACGCGCCGGCGATATCGGCGGCGACGGTCTTGGCGTCTTCAACGTCGACTTGGGTCGCTCCGTGTTCGACGAGATCGCCGAGGATCGCGGCGAGGAGATCGGCGTCGCGTGCGCGGATCGCAATCCGCGCGTGGCTTGGGTCGACGCGCCGCGCGCCGATCTCGCACTTCCTGATCTCGAACGAACCCCCCATCTGGAGAATCCGATCGAGGATCTTGGGCAGAATCAGTGAATCGACGATGTGCCCGTGGACCTCGATCTCCTCGACGAACTCTTGGGAATCGGCTCGCTCGTCGGTTTCGGCGACATCCTCTTGCGGAGTCATCGACGCTCCTCCATCGAAAGAATCCGGTCTTATCGACGCGGCTCGATTCTACCCGAAAGCGTCGGGGCGTGTCGCGATCGACGGGTATGATCCAATAATCAAAAACATGATATTTTTTTAAAACAAGTGTAAATTGAATCCGCTCAAGTCGTCGACGGATCGGCGCCGCGACCGCGGCTCGTTTTCCATTTTCGGCTTGCGAGAATCGTCGCGGCTTTGTTGGAATATGTGGATCTTGAATGACCTTCGCGGTACGATATTCCTCGGAGGCGAAATCGCTCCCGGGATGTCGCTCCTCTTTGATCGAACGAACACCTGGGACGTACTCGAGGATACACCCATGTCGGCCACGACGTTGATGATCGCTCTCGCGTCGATACTTCAATCGCCCACGATGCCGTCGGCGCAGTGGAAGCCGTTCAAGCCGCCGCGAGGGAATTTCCGGATCATCATGCCCGGCGAGCCCGTCGAATCGTTGAAGTCGATCGACACCGACGACGGTCCGGTCGATCAACGCGTTTTCACGACGATTCAGGGGGGAACGCGGTATACGATCAGCTATTACGACCGTCCCGTCACCGCTCCCGCGAAGCCGCCCGCCGAGGTTTTGGAGGCGGTCGAAAAACGCGTCGTCGGCAACCTGCAAGGCAAGCTCATCACCCAAAACGAAGTCGACGTGTCGGGGCATCCCGGTAAGGATCTCGTCGTCGAGACGCCGACCGCGAACCGCCGCGCCGTGGTGATCGTGAAAACGCGAGTTTATGTCGTCGATCGAAGGATCTTTCAAGTGATGACATCGGCCTATAAAACGCCGACGAACAAAAACGCGACCAACGACCCGATTTATTTTAAATCGTTCAAGCTGACCGAACCCGGCGACGTTCCCTCGGCCGAGGCGAAGCCCGCGAAGACCGAATCTTCGACCGAGAAGGAGGAGAAGAAGCCGACTTCGACTTCAAGATCCAAAGCTGCGACGGCGACGGCGAAGTCGAAACCGGCCTCGAAGGGGAGTCGGGGGAGCGCCAAGATCGCGTCGACCGCGAAAAGCAAAGGGAAAACCGCGGCGACGAAGGGGGATCAAAAATCGGCTGGAATGATGAGCGGACTGTTCGCGGTGATGCGCGGCGATTCGCGGGGCGAAACGAAAAAGCCCGCGGTTCCCAATCCGACCCCGCTGGGGGGCCTGGCCGCGCTATTATCGGGGGGCAAGCCCGCGGCCGCCGCGACGCCTACGATCGTCGATCCCGCCGATCCCCAGGCGCCTCCGGGCTTCAAGCCGTTTCACGACGTCGAGCGAGAGTTCACTGTCTTGATGCCGGGCGAACCGAAGCGGCAATCCGTCGATGTTCCGCTTCCGTCGGCCATTGGGCGAATCGACACGAAGCCGCGTTCCATGAAGACGACAATCGTCAGCGGAACCGTGAACAATATCGAGTATATCGTAACGTGTTTGAACAATCCGTCGCGTGTGCCCGACGGCGCCGCCGACGCGTTTTTTATCGGCCTTGAGAGCTCATTTTTCCTGAAGGCGCCAGGCAAATTCGTGAAAAAAGAGGCGATCATTTTTCGCGGGCGAGCGGCGCGGAATTATTGGGCCGAGTGGACCGACGCATCGGGAGCCGTCGTCAAGCACGGAAGGTTGCGGGTGATCCTCACCGCCGATCGCAGTTACATCGTCTCCGTTGCGACCCGCGATCTTAAAATATCGCTTGACGATCAAATGTTCTTCCTCGATTCGTTCAGGCTCGACGCGGCGGGGGCGAAATGAACGGGTCGAACGCCCGCGAAACGAGCGATCACTCATGAAGATCGTTCATGTTATCACACGTTTGATTCTTGGCGGAGCTCAAGAGAACACGCTTTTAACGGTCGAGGGGTTGCACCGCGGCGGCCGCGACGCGACGACGCTGGTGACGGGCCCCGCCGAGGGACCCGAGGGGGATCTGTTCGATCGCGCGAATCGCGGCGGTATCGACGTGAGGATCGTACCCGAACTCGTGCGTGCGATCCGTCCCGCGATCGATCTGCGAGCGTATCGGAAACTTCGGCGTTTATTTCGCGAACTCAAGCCCGACGTGGTGCACACGCACAGCTCGAAAGCGGGCGTTTTGGGACGCGCCGCGGCTTGGGCCGAGCGCGTTCCGCTCGTCGTCCACACGATCCACGGGCTTCCCTTCGGTCCATCCGAATCCACTGCGCGCAATATCCTTTATATCGCACTCGAACGCTGGGCTGCGCGCAGGTGCCACGCGATCGTCTCGGTTTGTCACGCGATGACCGACCAGGCGCTCGCCGCGAACGTCGGTTCGCCCGAGCAATATCAAACAATATACAGCGGTATGGATGTTGATTCGTTTTTGAATCCGCCTCGTCGGCGCGAAATCGTCAGGAGCGAGCTCGGTTTGGCCGAGAACGAGATCGCCTTCGGCACGGTTGCGCGGCTCTTCGAGCGCAAGGGGCACGACGATATCCTCGCCGCGGCGCCCAGGGTGCTTAAACAGAATCCGAACGTCCGGTTCGTCTTCATCGGCGACGGTATTCTTCGCGATCAACTTAAGGCCGAAGCCGAACGGCTGGGTGTCGACGCCGCGGTGATTTTTGTCGGGCTCGTCCCTCCCGATCGAATCCCCGAACTTTTGCACGCGGTCGACGCCGTCGTTCATCCGAGCCTGCGTGAAGGGCTCGCGCGCGTCCTCCCGCAGGCGCTGATCTGCGAGCGTCCCGTGATCAGTTACGACGTCGACGGGGCGCGCGAGGTCGTCCTCCCCGAAACCGGAATCCTCCTGCCGAGCAGGTCGGTCGAAGACCTCGCCTCCGCGATCCTCAGGCTCGCCGAGGATCGATCGCTTCGCCACGCGCTCGGCCGCGAAGGACGACGCCGCTTCGCCGATCAATTCCGTCATGAAACGATGACGGCGCAAATTCGCGAATTATATGAAAGAAAATTTGTCGAACTCTCGTCGCCTTCAAACCGTAAATATGAGACGATATCGACCTAACGAAAATAGAAATTCTTCATTTGAAAGTGAGTTCTTATGTCCGATGGTCATGATCCCCGGGTGTACTTCGCCGCCGAGCGAACTTTGCTCGCGTGGGTGCGCACGGGTTTGGGTGTGATCGGGATGGGGTTCGTCGTCGCGCGGTTCGGCCTGTTTTTGCGGATGATGCGTCGAACCGACGACGTCGATACGCACGCTCAGCTCGGTTCGACGGTGATCGGCGTGGGGCTACTGTTGCTGGGTTCGATCGCGATCGCGCTCGCGGCTTGGCGGCACGTTCACTTTCAGCGCGGCCTCGATCCGCGCGATATCCCGCTCAATTACGGAACCAAATGGCCCGTCTGGTTCGCGATGATCCTCGCGGTTTCGGGCGTGGCGCTCGCGGGCTATTTGCTCGCGAGGGCGAATTTCGCTTGATTAATAATGAACAATACGTTAAGTGGCAGAATCGTCGGGGCCTGAAACTCCCGCCGAATCGAACGTCGCCATATCGCGGAGCAGGTCGGCCGCGGCGGCGACGATCGGCAGCGCGACCGCTGCGCCCGTCCCTTCGCCCAGCCTGAGGTCGAGTTCGAGCAACGGAACGAGACCGAGCTTTTCGAGCACGACGCGATGACCCGGCTCGGGACCTCGATGCGCCGCAAGCAAATAACCCTGGATATCAGGACATAATCGCGCCGCGATCAGTCCCGCGACCGAGCTGATGAATCCGTCGAGGACGACGAGCCTGCGCGCCGCGGCTGCGCCGATCGCGAGTCCCGCAAGCCCGAGGATCTCAAACCCGCCGAGCGCCGCGATCCGATCCCATAAGTCTGATGACGACGCATGGATCGCGAGGGCGCGTGCGACGATCTCGCGTTTGTGGATCAATCCCGAATCGTCGAGTCCCGTTCCCCTGCCGACAACGTCGGCGACACGCGCTCCTGTAAACGCCGCGGCGAGAGCCGACGCCGAGGTCGTGTTGCCGATTCCCATCTCGCCGAGCGCGAAAACCTCAAAACCTTCGGATCGAGCCCAAGAATCGGCGAGCTCGATCCCCGTTTCGACCGCGCGATACGCTTCTTCTCGCGTCATCGCACCGCCTTCGAGAAAATTCCTTGTCCCCGCGGCGATCGGTGCTCGAATCAAAAGCGTCTCGAATGAATCACTTTGATATTCGCACGGATACTTGACTCCAAGATCAATCACGCGCACCGCCGCTTTGGCGCGTCGAGCCAGCACATTGACCGCGGCGCCTCCCGAGCGATAATTCGCAACCATCTGCCCCGTCACCTGAGGAGGGTATTTGCTCACCCCCTCCGCCGCCACGCCGTGATCCGAGGCACAAACCGCGATCACCGCGGGCTCGCCCCGCGGACGATCGGTCCGCTGAATCGACGCGAGCACCCGCCCTATTTCGAGCAGCCGACCCAAACTTCCCTCGGGCGCCGTCAGCGTCTTTTGCCGCTCCAGAGCGCGCTTCCCCCATTCTCGATCGATCGGCTCGACCCGCGCGATCGCCGCCTCTATCGTCTCCGAAGCCCGCGACACATTTTCGTTCATCATGCGTCTCGTTTTACAACACGAGGATTCGACCGTCAACCGCCCGGAAGAATCAGAAGATATATTTATATATATAAATATAATATA
>JAKBCQ010000844.1 GCA_021807585.1 Planctomycetota bacterium
CGCGCGACCCGCCCCCGATCGACGAGCGACAAGCGACCTCGTTAGGCGGACGTTCTCAATCGATGTTCTCAATCACGCCGAAGCGACGCGGATGTGTTCATCGTCTTGACGAGCCAAGGGGAGTTCGATCGTCACTTCGAGCCCCGGCGATACGTTCCTCGCCTCGATGCGTCCGTGGTGCAAATCCACGGCGCGATGCGCAATCGCGAGCCCCAGGCCGACGCCGCCGCTCGCGCGGTCTCGGTCGATTTCCACGCGGAAAAACGGTTTGAAAATTGCGCTCAACGACTCTTCAGGAACTCCCGAGCCGAAATCGCGAACGCGAATCAAGGCGCGATCATCGCGGGTTGAAAGATCGACATCGACCGTCGTTCCTTCGGGAGTGTGCCGAAGCGCGTTGCGGACGACGTTCTCGACGGCTCGATGCAACAATTCATGTTCACCCATTACCATTACAGAACGTTCGATCTTTAGCACGATCCTCCTCCGCCGCGCCCCGGCCTCCCATTCGCAATCTTTGATAATTTGATCGAGGAGCGCATCGAGCGAGACGATTTCGGCGTTCCACGCGCCGCGATCCCCCTCGACGCGAGTGAGTTCGATCAGTTCGCCGATCAGCTCCGACATCCGGTCGGCCTCTTTCCGCACGCGGTCGAGCGCTCGATCGCGATCGGCGTCGGGCCCGGATCGAGCGAGTTCGACCGCGAAACCGAGCCTCGCCAGCGGCGATCGAAGCTCGTGCGAGACGTCTTGCAAGAGCCTTCGCTCGGCGAGCATGAGCGTTTCAATCCGCCCCGCCATCTCATCGAACGCGCGTGAGAGTTCGCCGATCTCGTCCTTCCGTTTCGAATCCGCGCGCGCCGCGAGTTCGCCCCGACCGAACCGCTCGACGACGCCCCTAAGCCTGCGCAACGGCGCCGCCAGATGCACCGCGAGGACGAATCCCATTACCGCGATCACGACGACGATCAACGAATAATAGGGGAGGATCTGGCGCGATTCGAACAATGGCCGAACAATGTTGATAAAATAATACTTGCCATGTCGAGGACGTCCGATGAAGATCATGCGACCGTCGTCGAGCCGGCCGTGATCGTGGCGAACGCGCGACCGGCTGATCAGGTCCGAGCGATCCTCTCCCGTCGCCAGATCGCGCCCTTCGGAATCGGTGAGAATATGCTCGGCATGTAGGTACGCGTTTAGCCGTCGGAGATGAGCCGAAAGCCGTTCCGCGCCTCCCTCCTCATAAACTCGGCATGCGTCGTCTTCGATCAGCGAGATCATCCGCGGGAACGGATCGCCGACGCGCATCCGCCGGTCGATCATCCGCGAGATCGCCCAGAAAGCGATCAACGAAAGGACGAACGTCCCCAGCGACCAGACGAGGATCTTGGCGAAGATCGACCGCATGTCAGTTCGCTCCGTCGATCTCGAACCCCGAGCGGAACAGATAACCGACGCCCCGCACCGTGACGATCGAATCGCCGTCCGATCCCAATTTTTTCCGAATACTACTCACATGCACATCGAGCGATCGATCGAACGGCGAGGCGCGACGGCGATGAATCGTCGACGAGAGCTCGTCGCGCGAGACGATTCGGCCCGCGGCCTGGACGAGGAATTCGAGGATATCGTATTCGATCGTGGTGAGCGCGACGACCGTTCCGCCGCGGTTGACGCGTCGTTCCGCGGGGATCAGCGTGATCGATCCCACCTTGAGGATCTCGACGCCCTTTCGCGCCCGGGTCGATCGCCTGAGGACGGCGCGAATCCGCGCCAACAACTCTTCGGGACCGAACGGCTTGGGGAGATAATCGTCGGCGCCCGAATCGAGCCCCACGATCCGATCGGCCTGAGCCGTCCGCGCCGTCAACATGATCACCGGAACCTCGCTCTGCCGACGCAACCGACGCAACAGTTCAAAACCGTCGATGCCGGGCGTCATCACGTCCAGTAATATCAGATCATGTTCGCCTTTAAGAGCGCGGGTCAGGCCGCGGACGCCGTCGTTCGTCGTTTCGAGGCGAAAGCCGCGGCGAGCGAAGAATTCGCGCATCAGCTCGCAAAGCTCAATGTCGTCGTCGACGAGCAAGATCGAAGGCTCGGCATCGATCGTTCGATCGCCGTTCTCACGATCGTCGGTCATTGCGGCGGCTCCGCGGAGGTCGATTCGTTCCGATCAACTTGACCTTTGGATTCGATCCGCACGATTCCTTTGGAATCGATCGAGCCGATCGGATGATGATTCCAGCTCGATATCGGATTGTTCCCGCGTCTCGATCGATCGCGATCGTCAGTCTTCAACACGAAGATCGACGCTTTCAACCCCTTCGAGTCGCTTGAGCGCGACGATCAGATCGAACGGGATCGCATCGCGCCTAAGAACGACGCGGTAGTTCAGATCGATGAACAATCCTTGTTTCGCTGTCGCCGCTGAGACGAAGTGGAATCGGTCCGCGGCGGCGGACAACTCGGCTTCGACCGCGTCTCGAACCGATTGAGCCGGGCCGATCCGAATCGCGACCGCGGTTTCGACCTCGCGGCGACGGGAGATGGCAACGGGAGGCCACAACGCCAAGGATGCGATTGCGATCACGGCC
>JAKBCQ010000845.1 GCA_021807585.1 Planctomycetota bacterium
CATATCAATCAAACGAACTATCTGTGCTTATGTGATGATAAGTTAATATTTTTGTTCGGTCGACGCACGACTCGGATCGGCCTTCGCGCACGTAGCGAACCGGGTTAAAATCTACCAGCAGTTAAACCGAATCGACGAGGGTTATCGAGAATGTTGGGCGCCGTTTTGAACGCCGAGGCGTATTTCGACCGCGTTTGCCGCGAGATCAAGCGGCTCGATCTGAGCCAGATCGAGCGGCTGAGCGAATTGATTGAGTCCGCATATCATTCAAATCGTTTTGTATTTATTTGTGGGAATGGCGGTTCGGGGGCGAACGCTTCGCATCTGTGCGAGGATCTGGCCAAGTGCACGCTCCGCGATTTCGAGCGGCAAAAGCGGCTCAAGGTGCTGAGCCTCACCGATAACACCGCGGGAATCATGGCCTGGGCCAACGACGAAGGTTACGATCGCATCTTCATCGAACAGCTCAAGAATCTCGCGTCTCCCGGCGATCTCTTGCTGGCGATTTCGGGTTCCGGCAACAGCCCCAACATTCTCAAAGCGGTCGATTGGGCGAATCAGTCGGGGCTTGAAACGGTAGGGATCACGGGATTCGCCGGCGGGAAGCTGAAAACGCTCGCACGGTACAACGTTCATGTACCGATCGACGATATGGGGATCGTCGAATCGCTTCATCAGGTTGTTTTCCACTGGATCATCGACGACATCTTCCGGAGAATCTCGGGACCGATCGCCGCGAAAGTCTGATTCTATCTGATGGTTTACATGCGTTATGCTTCTAAACGAGCCTTTGTTTCTTGGCGTCGAGATCGGCGGAACGAAGCTTCAACTCGGGTTGGGAGACCGCGACGGCTCGCTCGTCGCTCTTGAACGCGGCGAGGTAAGAGTCGACCGAGGCGCCCCGGGGATCCTCGAACGAATCGGTGAGCTCGCCGACGATCTCTTTGATAAACATCAAATTTCATCCTTGAATCTTTCCGCGATCGGCGTCGGTTTCGGCGGACCCGTAGACGTTTCCGCGGGGCGAGTGATCGGCTCGCATCAGATCGACGGCTGGACGAATTTCCCCCTTGCGAGCTGGTTTCGTGATCGATTTGGCGTCGATTCGATCGCGATTCAAAACGACGCCGACGCCGCGGCGCTCGCCGAATCGGTTTGCGGCGGCGGAATCGGTCGGTCGCCCGTCGTTTATGTGACGATCGGCAGCGGAATCGGCGGCGGACTCGTCGTCGACGGTTCGATTTATCGAGGTAACGGGCTTTGGGCGCTCGAGATTGGTCATCTTTTGATCGACGATCCCGATCGCCCCGGCGTTAAACTTGAACTCGAACAGATCGCGTCGGGCTGGTCGATCGGTCGCTCGGCTCGCGGGCTCGTTCGCTCAAGAACGGATGAACATGCTGATATAAGCGTGCTTTATCAGTTGTCAAATCATCATATCGATGCAATCGACGCTCGTCTTGTCGGGCGCGCCGCGGCCCTGGGAGATTCGATGTCCCTGGCCGTTCTCGACCGCGCCCGTCGCGCATTCGCCGCGGCTCTTGCTCACGTCGTGATGCTTACGGCGCCTGAACGGATCATCCTTGGAGGTGGGGTGTCGCTGATCGGCGAGGAGCTGTGGCTGGAACCGATCAGAAACGAGCTTGATCGGCTCGTCCCCGCCTCGTTTCGTGGACGATTCGACGTCGTGCCCGCGTCGTTGGGGGAAAACGTCGTCGTCGTCGGCGCGCTCGTCCTGGCGCGCCGAATGATTGTCCATTCAAGAGAACGTCTCGAGTGAGAACATCTTGAATCGTTGTGTTCAACTCGCGGCGTCGGTCGTCGCGGCGGGGGTTTGGGTTTTCGCCGCGGGCTTCTTGGCCCCGGTCGATCGAGCGGGCTTCGTCGTCGTGGATTTTGCGGAGGTCGTTCCATCGGTCGTCGATTTCGCCGTGGTCGTCGTGGGAGTAGCCGTTCCCGATGCGGCTTTCTTCGCCGCGGCCTCGGCGGTCGCCGATTTGCCCCGCGTCCGCTTCTTCGGCTTAAGAGGCGGCTGCGCAGGCTGTTGCAACGCGTTCGCCGACGAATTCGCCTGCGGATTCTTGGCCTGCAACTCCTTCATCTTCTTCATCTGAGCTTCGTACTGCTTCTGCTGCTTGATGAACTGCTGTTGTTGCTGTTGCATCAACTTTTGCTGTTTTTGCATCATCAACATTTCATACACATCGGGATCGCCCCCCGCCTGGCGGTATTCGGGCGACATCGTCGGGTTGTAAACCGGACCGTAGGGAGACATCGCCGAAAAGCCGTTCGATCGGCGGAAGCCGTACTGAGCGTTCGAGGCCGTGGGCGCCAGAACCAGAACCGCCAATGAGACAAGCCCGATCAAGCGAAGTTTCATGGCTTACCCCCGTGAGGTTGGAACAAGGTCAATTCGAGGCGGGCGAGTGTGTGAATCGCGCGTGCGACCACCGACTCATTAAACCATACTACGCTCTCAGGGTTTCGGGACAATCGAAAAAACAACGAAAAACGCTTCGCTCGATCCGATCCGACGACGATCGAATCGTCGTTATTCCTTTTTCACGCTTGATTTCGGCGCGAACTTGGCTTGAACG
>JAKBCQ010000846.1 GCA_021807585.1 Planctomycetota bacterium
TCGACGGTCGCCGCGGCGACGTCGTTTGCGTGTTCGTCCGAGTGCTCGACCGTCGCCGCGACCGGCTCGGCGTGAGGCTCGGCCGCGACCGCGACCGACGCCGCGCCGTCTTCGGGCTTAGGCTGCGGGCGTCTCCGTTCGCCGCGACGGTCGCCGCTGCGCACGGGAGGAGTCGTATCCCGCGCCGGTTCGATCGGCGCCGCGGCCTTCCCTTGAATGATCGCGTCGCACAGGTGACGGATGATCAATTCAATCGACCGCATGCTGTCGTCGTTCCCCGGAATCGGCAAGTCGACCAGATCGGGATCGCAATCGGTGTCCATGATCGCCACGACCTTGATGCCGAGCTTCCGCGCCTCTTTCACGGCGATGTGCTCGCGCCGCGGGTCGACGACCAAAAGCGCCTCGGGAAGCCGCGTCATGTGGCGAATGCCCGCGAGATTACGATCAATCTTCACGCGCTCACGCGTTAAGGTTGAAATCATCTTTTTGGAGTAGCTGAGCGCCTGTTCGCCGTCGAGGATCTGCTCGAGTTCTTCGAGCCGTTCGAGCCGGCTGCGAATCGTGCGGAAGTTCGTCAGCGTGCCTCCCAGCCATCGCTCGGTGACATACGGCATCGCCGCTTTGCGGCATTCCTCGATAATCGTATCGGCGGCCTGTCGTTTGGTGCCGACAAACAGCACGAGGCCCCCTTGCATCGCGATCCGTTGGAAGTACTTGGTCGCGCGGAGCAACCCGCGGACCGTTTCCTTGAGGTCGATGATGTGGATCAAATTCCGTTTGCCGTAGATGTACGGCTTCATCTTCGGATTCCAACGACTGGCGCGATGCCCGAAGTGAACCCCCGCGTCGATCAGCTCTTTGACGACAACCGCCACGTGTTAGCCCCTTTGCGCAAACCAGACTCTTCCGGCCGAGATCCCCAAGGCGAAGTGCTTGCGGCGGCCTTGCTTGGTGTTTTTGGTGCGGACCGATACCGTCGCGACGTACCGCGACCCGGGTGGTAGTGTAACGTTCGGGCGCCGCGACGTCAAATCGGCTTGAAATCAAACGCCCGTTTCCGATGCGAAACCCGACATGGAAGAATCATCGCGAGGATCGAGAGCGAGATGATCGTCGCGACTTAAAACTTCCGCGGTCTTCACAATACGTGATTTCACGTTACAAACATCTTGATTGCAGTATTAAGTGATTTGACTGATGAATCCGGCCATGTGGAAAAAACGTTCAGAATAACTCCGTTTGCCTGTACGATTGATTTTTTCTTTTCATGGCTCGAAATCGATCAAATTCAGCCGTGCAACCAAGTTCGTCCGACAATAAAGATAGATCAAGTTTACTTAAGGTATCGATGGTTATAGGTCGTTTCGAGTCCCAAAAGATGAAGGAAGAGTAGAACTCTCGAGCGGGGGATGAATTTAGCAATCCCGCGATAAATCGAGCCTCTTCCTCGCACTCGCACGCCGTAAAATACGACGTGTCGTCGAGTACGACGCACCTTCCTTCGTAAGGGCCGACGGTCGCGAATTTGAGTTGTTTGTAAAATCCGGAGATCGCCACTTTCCACGGCGCGAAGGTGTAATCGCCGACTCCGAATATCGAAAAACGGGGACGATTTCGATAGATCGAACCGGCGCGTCGATCCAGCAAATGAGCCTGATTGAGGAGATATTGCCATGTTTTTGGGGCAATTATACTAATAACAGACGTTTCATCGCCCACGGCCGTTTGTGTTAAAAGCATCCAACGCGAAGGCTCTTTGCTTCGTCCGTTGGTGATTTCCGAACTTTTTAACATTGGGAAAAGGTAATCATCCTCCAATTCGACGATTTCATCATGGCCGTTTCGATATCGTTCCCCTTCTTTCCTCAGTTCCATGACCTTGGAGCAATCATGTTTGACTCCGGATCGCCATTTGTAGATTTCTTTTCCTGATAGATGCTTCCATCTCTCATAAGCCGCGACGTCGGCGATCAGCCGTCCGTCGTGATAACCGAAGGTTGATGAGGAGTCGGAGAGTCCGAGCTCACGATGAACTCTGCAATTCTTGTTATGTCCCGTCCGTGATAGTTCGCAGATCAACAGGCAAGCGTCGACCGCGGCGCCGAAAGATTCCGCCGCGTCGATCGGGTGGATCTCGGAATCCGTCAGACTTAGATCGTTCTTCCAAGCGTGCGTGAGAACCTTACGAGCGACCGCGGTCTTACACAGCATGGCGACGGTCGCTTGCCGACCGTCCAACAATTCAAGTAATTTAATAATCATCCATTCGGATATATCAAAATTGCTTTTTCCAGTAATCGCGTCGAGTCCGTTAAAATTCTGGAAATTCGATTTCTTGGGCAGGTTTGAACTTCCGAGGGTTCCCAGAGTGGAATTGGTCACCCAGGGAGGGTTTCCGACGACTAGGATCGGTTCCGTCAACTTGCGGAGTAGATGGGACCAATCTACATTAAAAAAGTTCTCATGCAACAACTTTACTTTATCGTCATATGATTTTGCCGATATCTTTTCAGACAATCTATGTAAATATTCCTCATTAATATCAAGACCTAATCCGAAATTCACCTGCGGAAATCGATCGAGCGCGGC
>JAKBCQ010000025.1 GCA_021807585.1 Planctomycetota bacterium
AGCCAGACGCATCGCCGAACTCGAACGCAGGCTCCAATTCACCGTGCAACACGATCCCGAAGGATATGGTCACGCGGTTTGGACCGCGCAAAAGTTTGTAGCGGGCGAGCCGTTTCTGCTCCTGCTGAGCGATCACCTCTATATCTCGAAACTCGCCGATCGCTGCGCCCAGCAGTTGATCAAGCTTGCAATGGCGGAGGCGTGCTCGGTTTCCGCGGTGCAGGCGACGCGTGAGCATCTTGTACACCAATACGGCACGCTGACGGGTCGCAGGCTCGACGATCGAGCCGACGTTTTCGTGATCGACGAGATCGTCGAGAAGCCGAATCCGACGCTCGCCGAGCTTAAGCTGCAAACGCCGGGGGTTCGATCGGGGCATTACCTTTGTTTTTTCGGCATGCACGTTCTCACGGCGTCGATCTTCGATTTTCTTGGCGAGATGATCGCCCGCGACGAACGCGAGGGGGGACAAATTCAGCTCACCCCGGCGCTCCGCGCGCTCGCCCGCAGCGAGCGCCATCTCGCGTTGGAAACCCAGGGAACGCGGCACAATCTCGGCGTCAAATACGGCTTCGTCGAGGCTCAAATCGCGCTCGCTCTCGCGGGGATTGATCGCGAACAAATGCTCACTACTTTGCTCGAATCGGTCATTCGCATTGAACAATCACAATCATGATTTTATATATAATCACAGGCGCGTTCGTCGTTCGGGAGCGTGATCGCGGCGTTCGACGCGGCGGGATCGATGCGAAAGGAGGCCGCACGTGACGGTCGAGGCGCGAATTCGGTCGCTGTTGGAAACGATCGAGAGCGACGATCCGGCGATTCGCGATCGCTCGCTTTCCGAGCTTTTAATCGGCATGTCGACCTCCGATTTGCTCGCGGCGTGCAAAGAGCTCGAGCGTTTCCGCAGGCGGTCCGAGAACCTTTATGAACGCGTGCGAGCGTCGATGTTTTTGCATGCGATCTATCAATATCACATTCAAGAGAGCCCCGAGATTCCCGCGTCGGGTTATGTTCCGTATGACGGATTTGAGGATCTGCTCGACCGTCGGTTTGAGCGAGCGATCGCTTTGTTTTTAAGGGCTTTCGACGAACAGGGGCCGAACGGGACGGTCGCGAGTGCGCTTGCGCAGGCATATGAACAAATCACTTATCAAACACTTGCGGATCAGGTGCGGCGATCGGTGCGGAGCTGTTCGGGGAATCGCTGGATGTTCCGCGTCGGCGGGGTCGACGAACAGCCGCTCCGGCTGGTTCCGGCGTTGCTCGACCGCGCATCGGCCGACGCACTCTTTCCGATCCTGATTGAGCGAACGCCCGTAAGGCTCGATCTTTCGCATTCGGCCTGGTCCGACATCTTCTTTTTGGGGATGGATTATCCAGAACGGGCGCTGGTTCTGAACATATCGGTTGATCTTGGCGTGCACGGTCGCGACGCCGCGCCCGTCCCGCCGATCTCGGTTTATGTGCGCGTGCTCGCCGAGCCGATCCTTCGGTTGACGAGCCTCGATCTCAACGCGTGCAAAGACGTCGATTCGCTTGAAGAGCTGTTCAATTTTGGCAATGATTATCTAGGGTTGGTGAAGGCGGGGGTTATCGCGTCGGGGCTCGTCCCCCCTTCGCTCGAGGGGACGGGGACGGCGCTCGCCGACGTTTTGGCGCGGGTCGTCCGTCCCGGCCACGGGCTCGAGGTGACGACCGCGGTCAACGATATCCCCAAAGGTTCCCGGCTTGCGGTATCAACAAATCTGCTTGCGTCGATTATTTCGGCGTTGATGCGCGCGACGGGTCAAGCGCGGCGGTTGACGGGGACGCTCGAGCCCGACGAGGCTCGCGTCGTGGTGGCGCGTGCGATCCTCGGCGAATGGCTCGGCGGGTCGGGAGGGGGCTGGCAGGATTCGGGAGGCGTTTTTCCGGGCGTGAAAATCATCGAGGGAGTTCCCTCCGGGCCGACCGACCCCGAACACGGGATTAGCCGCGGACGTCTGCTGCCGAGCCATCAATTGCTTGACCAAGTTGCTCATGCTTATCCTCATACAAGCAATAAGAATGATATGGATTTGAGCGGGAGATCGCCGCTCGCCGACGATCGGTCGGAGTCGTTCGCCCGAACGCTCGCGGAAAGCCTTGTGTTGGTGCACGGGGGGATGGCGCAGAACGTCGGCCCGATTCTCAATATGGTGACGCAAAAATATCTTTTGAGAAGCGGACCCGAATGGGAGGGGAGGCGCGACGCGGGGCGGATTTTCGAGCGGATCGTTCACGCGGTTCAAACCGGAGACGTCGCGGCGCTCGGCGGGTTGACGACCGCGAATTGGGAAGGCCCGCTTAAAGGCATTATTCCGTGGGTGAGTAATCATTTCACCGAGACGATCATCGCCCAGGCTCGGGCGACGCTCGAAGAGGATTTTTGGGGCTTTTTGATGCTGGGAGGGATGTCGGGAGGGGGAATGGCGTTTTTCACAGCGCCCCACAGGCGCGATGAATTCCGCCGCGAAATCGCCGCGATCATGCGGAACGCCAAGGCGTCTCTTGAAGAGGCGTTGCCGTTCGCGATGGAGCCCGTCGTTTATGATTTCAGGATCAACCCGCTCGGCACTCACGCCGAGTTGATTACCGATGCGCGTGCGATGATGCCCGCGAAATACTACACGTTGCAGGTTCCTCGGATGATCGAACAAGGAGCGCGCGAGACCGCGGCGTCACGGCGGGCCGACGTCGATCATTTTTCGAATCATTGCGGCGATCCCGCCGATTTGATCCGGGTGTTCCGTGCAATGATTAACAATCTTTTTCCTGTCCCTCGATCCGCGGTCGATCGGTCGCGTGCCGGATGGGACGAAACCGCCGAGATGATCTTGAGGGCGAACGGGTTCGACGCGACCGAGCACGAACGGTTGCGCGAGGATCTGATCAGGGGCCGGATCGGGCTCGCGCGTAATCGCCTTCCCGTCGATACCGATATCCGCGACGTCGACGATCGCGAACTCGTTACCGCGAGAGGACGCATTCCCGCGACGACTGTCGAGCTCGGTCGCCGCGCGATCGAAGCCGGCGAGGTCGCGGTCGTCTCGCTCGCCGCGGGAGTCGGCAGCCGCTGGACGACGGGAGCGGGAGTCGTCAAGGCGATCAACCCGTTCGTCATGATCGACGGCCGTCATCGCGCGTTCCTTGAGATCCACTTCGCCAAAACGAAACGATCTCAAAAAATCCATCATGTTCGAATCCCGCATATCGTGACGACGAGCTATCTCACGCACTCGGCGATCGAACGTCGGCTCGAGAAAACGGGGGATTTCGGCCACGACGGCCCGGTGTTTCTCTCGCCCGGGCGATCGATCGGCAAGCGTCTCGTTCCGATGACTCGTGATCTCACCTTTTTATGGGAAGAGACGAGTCACGAGACGCTCGACGAGAACAAGCAAAAAGTTCGCGCCGCGGGCCGGCGTGCGATCCTCGATTGGGCGCGGGGGACCGGCGAGGGGAGCGATTACACCGACAACACGCCGATCCAACGCTTCAACCCGCCGGGACATTTTCATGAAATTCCCAATCTTCTCAAAAACGGCGTGCTCGCCCGCGTCCTAACCGAATTTCCCAAGCTGAAATATTTGCTTGTTCATAATATTGATACGTTGGGGGCTTCGATCGATCCGGGAGTGTTGGGGCGCGCGATCGAATCGGGGGCGAGCGTTTCGTTCGAGGTGATTCCCCGGCGGATCGAGGATCGAGGGGGCGGGTTGGCGAAGGTGAACGGTCGCTTGAGGCTGCTCGAGGGGCTGGCGCAGCCGCGCGAGGAGACGGAATTTCGCCTTCGATATTACAACACCCTGACGACGTGGGTCGAGATCGACGGCCTGCTCAGAGCGTTCGGACTCACCCGCGACGACCCCGGCAAAGATCCCGCCAAGGTCGCCGCGGCGGTGCGCGAAGTCGCGTCGCGAGTTCCAACATATGTAACGATCAAGGATGTGAAGCGTCGATGGGGGCACGGCCAGGAGGACGTTTTCCCCGCGGCGCAGTTTGAAAAATTGTGGGGCGACGTCACGTCGCTTCCCGATCTTTCGTGTTCGTTCCTCGTCGTCGATCGCGGCCGAGGCCGCCAGCTCAAGGACACGGCGCAGCTCGACGGCTGGGCGAACGACGGCGGCCTTGAATACGTGAAATCACTTTGCGATTTTCATTAAATTGGCGATCGATCGTCCAAATATCTCGTCCCGGCTAACTTTATGATTTCACTTGAAGTAATTATGGAAATAACATGACACAATCGGCGAATGCAGTGGATCTTCGTGGGAGTCGCGTTCTGGTGACGGGGGGTGCGGGATTCATCGGGTCGCACCTGGTCGATGCGCTCGTGAGCGCGGGGGCTCTGGTGCGGGTCGTCGACGATTTATCGACGGGAAAGATCGAGAATTTGGCCGATTCTTGGGATCGGATCGAGTTTATCGAGGGGAATCTGGCCGAATTTGGGGTGTGTCGGCGTGCGGTCGAGGGGATGGATTTTGTCTCGCATCAGGCGGCGATTCCGAGCGTGCCGCGGTCGATCGCCGAGCCGATTCCTTCAATGGCGAGCGGGCCGATCGCGACGTTGCATTTGCTTGAGGCGAGTCGGCTCGCGAAGGTGAAGCGTTTCATTTACGCGGCTTCGAGCAGCGCTTACGGCGACGCGGCGATTCTTCCCAAGGAGGAGTCGTCGCCGCCCGCTCCGCTTAGTCCTTACGCGGCGGGTAAGATCGCGGGGGAATATTACGTATCGGTGTATGCAAAAACGATGGGGGTCGATGGAGCGAGCCTGCGGTATTTCAACGTGTTTGGTCCGAGGCAGGATCCTTCGAGCCCTTATAGCGGGGTAATCGCCCTCTGCGCGCGGCGGGCGGCGGAGGGACGAGCGGCGACGATCCACGGCGACGGTTTACAAACGCGAGATTTTACATACATATCCAATGTTGTTTTGGCGAATCTTTTGGCGATGACGCGAGCCGAACCGCTCGGCGGGATCGTGCTCAACGTCGGCACGGGTCGCAGGATAAGTTTGCTCATGCTTGTCGATCGGCTCAACGCGCTGTTGGAGACGAATATCGAGCCCGTTCACCTTGAGCCGCGACCGGGCGACGTGCGCGATTCGCAGGCGAGTCTTGATCGGATTCGCGCCGAACTCGGCTACGAGCCGATCGTCGATTTTGAAGAGGGACTCGATCGATTGTTAAAGTCTCTTGCGCTTGGGAAAGCGTGAAAATCGAGCGGCCTTCGCCGAGATCGAATTTCAGTAATACAATCATGTAAATACTTATAGATTAATTAATTAGAATCATAACGCTTGTTTATGTATAAGAGTGAATCGCCCGGATTATCGCTTGGCGAACGGCGTCGACCTCGATATTTCAGGCCTGCCGCATGAACGCCAAACGTCGGGCGTCATATTCATTTTCATCGATTTTGGCTCCCAAAAGCGCGAAACTCGAACTTATAGCAAGGCCGTTTGATCGCTTCCCTTCTGATGTTCGCCCGCGGGGTGAATACCCGAATTCATACAAACTGTGGGGCGACACAAACCGATCAACTCTCTTGCGCGACACGAATACCGACTCCTTACAATCGACCCGTTCAACCCCAACGTCGATCATTCGCCCAGTTTTAAACTCGCAAACGCTCGGCCAAAAAAATCCCAATGATAGCGAAAAAAACGGAACGCTTTTCCTCTCTGAGCGTCTATATTAGAGACAGTGGATTATCAGTCGAAATTTAAAACGTCATGTGGCATGATCAACCCGAAAATTTTCGCATAAAACACCCAAACTTGCAGGCTTTGCTCAACCATGCGAATCCTCAACACGCCGCAACGCTCGTCGCGAACGCGACGAATCCGCTCGACCGCCCCGCGCGCAACACGCGATGATTCAATTCGAGGTATTGCGGGCGAAAAATGTCCAACGGCTCGTCTTCCATAAACCACCCAAATTACGCCTGGCTTCGCTCGGCGCTTTTTCGAATCACCCGATTCCTCAAAAATACTGTCGAGCGATCGCGGCCGTCGCCGGGATCGTAGGCGTGCGAACCGCATTGAAACGTCCGAGACTTTGGTTTGATCGCGGATCGCGATCAGCTCGATCGTATCGAGCTTATTAACCGGCGCGCGAGCGTGATCGACGTTTGCGTCGTTCTTTGGCAATTCGGCTTTCGGTGGATGGGAGCGGGGGAGGTGTCGAGCGAGTCGACGACGGAAATGTCGGCTCGACTCGACCTCCGTCGCTCTTCAGGAGTTTCGGTTTACGTTCATCGGGATTGATCGTGATTGATGAGCCTTTTCGATGAGGGTTCGAATCTTTACGACGCCGAGTTGAAAGCTCGAACTTTCGCGCCGGCGCCGCCGATGAAGACCCTCGGAGCGAGTTGTTAATGCGCCTTGCCGAGATTGGCGCGAGTTGTTACAAGGTCTCGTCGTAAAGCACGGCCGGCAGGAGGCGGGCCGATGAGGCATGGAGGCCGGCGCCCGTCCGCGGTAAATCCCCGTTATGAAAAATTTCTTTCGCCTCGTACGTTACGCCTGGCCGTATCGCGGCCGGTTCTGGTTATCCTTCGTGTGCGCGATGATGGTCGCGGCGATGTTCGGCGCGAATATCAGCGCCGTATTGCCGCTTTTGAAAATTCTCGTTCATCACGAGAATTGTCGGACGTGGATGGCCGATCAGGTCGCCGCGGTCGATCAACGGATCGCGGTCGCCGACGCACAAATTGAAGAAGACGTTTTCGTGGCGCAACTTGTGGAATCTCGCGGGATTAAAAACAAGACGCTCCAGAATCGTTATGAACGCGTTCGCGACGAATACCAGGGGCTCCGCACCGAGATCGAAGATATTGAACGCCGGATCGACATGCTTGGTATTGAGGATCCCAAGGAAAAGAAAGAGCTCGCCCGCGGCAAGCTTGACCTGAACACGAAGCGTCGCACGTTTGAGATCGCCGAGGCGCGTAAAAATGAGCTCAACCAGGCGCGCGATCGCGTGAAAGATCCCGCATATGCCGCCGCCAAGATGAAGCGACGCGTCGCGTCGCTCAAGGGGGAGCGTTCCGACGCGCTCTTTTGGAAACGATGTTACGCGTACGCGCAACCGCTCGTCGATCGATACCTGCCGACCGACGGTTTTCGCACCCTCAAGCTCCTCATGCTCCTTGTCGTTCTCGGAGTCGTCGTCAAGGGGATGTTCCAGTTCTTCCAGGAAGTCCTGGTAGCCGATATAATGCAGTTATGCCTGTTTGATATACGTAATCACTTCTTCAGGCGGACATTGGCGCTCGATCTTGCGAGTTTCAATCAGCAGGGTTCGGCCGAATTGATGGCGCGGTTCACGAACGATATGGACTCGCTTAGCCAGGGTCTCAACACGCTGCTTACCAAAGTGATTCGCGAACCTCTTCGAATCTTAAGCTGCTTATCGGTGGCGCTTTGGCTCAACTGGCGGCTCACGCTCCTGGCGCTCATTCTCGTTCCGCTTTCGACGATCACGACGGTGCGTGCCGGCAAAATCATGAAGCGCGCGGTGCGTCGAGCGCTTGAAAGCATGTCGAATATTTATAAGATCTTGCAAGAATCGTTCCAGGGGATCAAGGTCGTCAAAGCGTATACGATGGAGCGGCGCGAGCGAATCCGCTTTTATCATGAAACTAAGAAGCTTTATAAGAAAAGCGTGCGGGTGGCGACGATCGACGCACTTTCGGATCCCGCTCTTGAGCTCTTATCGTTTTTGACGATCGTGATTGCGCTTTTATCGGGATCGTATCTGGTCCTCCGACATTCGATCTTTTTGGATCTGTGGTTGTTCCGGATTCAGCTCGCGTCGACCCCGCCCGAAATCGTTGATTTGTTGGGTTTGTACGCGATGCTCGCGGGGATTTCGGATCCGGTTCGCAAGCTCGCGAACGTACATTCGAGGATTCAGCGAGCCGCGGCGGCTTCGGACCGGATCTGCTCGTTAATGGATCGCGAGCCGACGGTGATCGATCGACCCATGGCGCACCCCCTTCCCGCGCATCGGCAGGCGATCGAGTTTGAGAACGTGACGTTCGGCTACGACGAGCGCGAGCTTGTGATTCAGGGATTCAATCTCAGCGTTCGCCACGGCGAGACGATTGCGATCGTCGGGCCCAACGGATGCGGTAAATCGACGTTGATGAGCCTGCTGCCGCGATTTTGGGACGTCAAATCGGGGTCGATCAAGATCGACGGACGCGACATTCGGGATATCAAGCTGCGTGAATTACGATCGAGGATCGGACTCGTCGCACAGGAAATCGTCCTCTTCGACGATACGATCGCCGCGAACATCGCCTACGGCAGTCCGGGGGCGGATCGCAAACAGATCGAGATCGCCGCGAAACGAGCATATGCGCATCAGTTTATTATGTCGTTTCCCGACGGTTATGAAACAAGGGTGGGCGATCGCGGCCAGGGGTTGTCGGGGGGGCAAAAGCAGCGGATTGCGCTGGCGCGAGCGATGTTGCGAGACCCGGCGATTTTGATTCTCGACGAGGCGACTTCGGCGGTCGACATTAAGGATGAGGCGTTAATCCGCAAAGCGATCGAAGAGTTCGCACGCGGCCGCACGACGTTCCTGATCACGCACAGTTTGGCGACGCTTCAATTCGCCGATCGGATCGTATTGATGAATGCGGGGGCGGTCGAGGCGGTCGGCGCCGAGGACGAGCTGCGTCGAGGCTCACAGCTTTATCGGAGCCTGCACGATATCCATTATCAACGTGAAAGCGCGTGAGACCGCCGAATAAATCGGTGAACCATTATACGTTTTGATCGCGCATGACGGATCACGCCGATTTCGATCGAATCAGCCCGAACGAACGGGGGTTGATTCCCGAGCGATGTCGCGCCTTGCCGATTCGGCGAGATTGGCTCGAACGCGGTCGCGGCCCCTTCCCCGCGGCCGGCGATCGGAATTATACTAAGGACCGAGTCGGCCGGTGCGTTTTGTTATCGTCGCTTATTCGCCGCCGGACGACGTGAGTCGCTCATAGGAGTGTTTTGTCCATGTCTCGGCGCGTTTGTCGGATCGTACCTCGTTCCTTCCTGGCTTTGGCGTGGTTGATCGTCGTCGGTTGTAATTCGACTTCCGCGCCGCCTCCGTTACCTCCGGCGGACGAGATCGGGGGGAATCCCGCCACGTCGGCGTCGCTTTATCAAACGCATCGTAAGTCGAGCGAGATCAACTTGATTCTCCCTGCTCAAGACACGCCTGATTATCGCCTTTGGGAGCGGATCGTTCAGGTTGAAAGCGGCAAGAAGCACGTATCGTTCGTGGCCCAACGCCCGTCGCCCGGTGATCCCCCGACGGCGCAGGCCGATCTCGTACGCGAGTCCTCCAAACGCGGAGTGAAGGGAATCATCGTGATACCCGACGAGCACGACGCCGAACTCGCGGAGGCGCTTGAAGAAGTAAGGGATCGAGGGACGTCGGTTCTCACCCTCGATCATGTCGTGAAGGTCGAAGGCAAGCCGATCCCCGCAATCGCTCTGGAAGGGTATGAAAAAACATCGGAGAACCTCATCAAGGCGGCTCTTGAGGACGCCAAAGAGGCGGGTTTTCCGGCGAACGCACCCGGGATCTTGTTGATCCGCCGACCGGGTGACGCGCAATCGTCCGCTCGGCTGGCGGCGATCGAAGCCGCGATCAAAAAAGCGAATGTCAATATTGTAGAGCGAGTCTATTTTAACGGATTAGCCGATGTCGCGATGATCGCCTTCGAGCCCGTGATCATGAAGCATCATGAAGCCGCGTTCGTCTTCGCCGATGAGGATCAAGGGACGAGCGTCATCGTCGACAAATTGACGGGATCGCTGGCGCTCGAAGACGATGATCCCACGAAGTTCAAATACAGCGCCGTCGGATTCATCATGCTTGATCGTTTCAAAAGCCTGATCGATCGCGGCATCGCATCGGCGATCGCCGATCGGCAAATCATCCACTCCGGTAAGCTCGCGGTGCGACTAATTATCGATCTCTCCGAGGGCAAAACGATCGCGGATAAAACGGTCGTCGAACCCGATCTGCTGCGTCGCACTCACAAGCCATCCGAACAGGAAAAGCAAATGATGAAACGACCTCATTAAGTTTCAAACGCGTGCGAATCCGAACCGGTTTGACGACTTGAGCGCGATTCCGCTCGATCGACTTTCGCCGACCTACTTGCATCCGTTCAGCAGCGGTCGTCTCGCGAGTTAAGCCGCACGCGTGATTTCGAATTGAGACGAAATACGATCCGCAATTTCAGCCGATAACGTACGCGGCCCCCGCGGCGCGACGTCCTCGGACGCTCTCGGGAAACAGATCTTCTTGAGCAAGATCCAAGGCGGAGTTGAACGGGATCTCGATATAATCGGTTTGGCGCTTCAGGTGCGGATGCGCCGCGACCTCGGCGTCGAGAGCCTGTGAAACCCAAAGATCGTTCAATTCCAATGTGTTTGGAATAATGACCAATCGCGCCTCTGATGCGCTCATGCGCCAGCATGTTTCGATCGCGGTTTCAAACACGGCGCGGTCGTTCTCAAGCGTGATGGGGATGCGAGCTCGTTCCAGGAAGCAAGACGTGAGGACGTTGACGCGAAACGGCTCGGGATCGAGCTTGGAGACGAGTTTTTCGGTCGTCAAATCGGCGAAGCCGACGCCGACGATGTTGCCGTGACTCTCGTCCGAGACATCGAGCACGCCCAACCGGGTGACGACGGGGCGATCGTAATCGCTCTGGGTCTCAACCATCAACCTGCCGATCACGTTGGGATCGAGTCCTGCTCCCGAATAATTCTTGCCGAGCTCGCCGACAATCAGCACGTCGATCCGATCGAAGGGCAAGCGACCGATCAACTCGCGGGCCTTATCGAGCAATGCGGGCTCGACATCGAGAACGTCTTCGGGCTCGAGCGCGACGATTTCTGCGGGATAATCCTCGGCGTTCTCAAGCACCGCGAGGCCGAGCGCGAACGGCGTTTTCTCGATCAGAATTTTGCCGACCGCGGGAAGAACCTCTTTCATCCCTCGGAGCCCAAGCTTATGGATCTGGCTTGCACCGTCGCGCTTGCCCAGGCCGATGACGAGCATTTTCAGAACGCCCGATTCGTACTTGGAATGAAAATCGGTGTGCGGCTTAACGCGATTGAGTAGGACAATTCCGTCGGCGTTCCAAGCGTTCTTGTCGAAAAAAATCGGCAGGCCGACCGGACTTGTTCCGACCGTGACGACTTCCATATCGGTTAAAACGTCGACCCCCATCGTCTCGCGAGTCACTCCGTAACCCGCGAGAAGCTCGCGCTGGCCGTCGGCGGTCGCTCCGCCGTGGCTCCCCATCGCCGCGACAATGAACGGGCGAAAGCCCATCTCCTTGAGCGTATCGACCGCGGCCCGCGCCAGGATCGGGATCGTTGT
>JAKBCQ010000847.1 GCA_021807585.1 Planctomycetota bacterium
TTGGCCGAAACGGCCAAAAAATCGGGGCGACAAGATTTGAACTTGCGACCTCACGGACCCGAACCGTGCGCTCTAGCCAAGCTGAGCTACGCCCCGTCTTTGTGAGCACCTATTCTTAACGGTCGAACCGATCCTGTCAATCGGAACGCACGAGAGACACGTTGATTGCCGACTCGGCGAACGGCGATTCAGCCGAACCGGCGAATCGCGCTTTCCCAGTCACCAACGCCCCCCGAGTGCGTTCCAAAAACTCAAAAATCCATGTTTCGCCGCGAAAACCTCAATCGAAACGATCGATTTTCACCCGATCGCCGCGACCCTTCTCTCGAATTGACAAGAGGATCGGACACGCGGTTCGCACCGTCCGCTCAATCGCGGTTCGCGCAGGTTTCCTGATCGCGATTCGCTCCGATTCCATTTTTGACCGTCGATCCACGTACGCCTAACGCGAAAGCCGCGGCCGCGGTATATTGGGGGCTCGAAAGACCCGTTGAACCGCGAGAAATCGATTCCATGATCCCTTGTATCAGTCAGGCGACGACGATGAGCACCCCCTTCGAGACCGATCTCGAAGCCTACGCTCGCGGAGGATTCCAACTCGTCGAACTTTGGCTCACAAAGCTTGAAACGTATCTCGAAACGCATTCGATCGACGACGTTCACAGGCTTCTCGGCGAATTGCAACTCAAAGCCGTCGCCGCGGCGTCGCAAGGGGGGTTGCTGTCGCTTCACGCCGCCGAACGGAAACTCCATACGGAACAGTTCCAAAGCCGACTCGCCACGCTCGAACAACTCGGAGTCGGCGTCGTGATCGTCACCGGCGACTTTCATCAGACGCCGCGCGAGAGCGACCTCGCGACGATCGTCACGGCGCTCGGCGAAGCGGGCGAACTGGCGCGGAACCGCGGCGTTCGCGTGGCGCTCGAATTCCAAAAATCGGCGCGGTTCCTCGCAAGCCTCGATACCGCCGTCGCGGTCGCGGCGCAATGCGGATCGGACAACGTTGGCATTTGTTTGGATATGTTCCAATATTACTGCGGACCGAGCAAGCGCGACGATCTCGGTTATCTTTCACTTGAGAATCTGGCCTGGGTGCAGGCGAGCGACCTGATCGGCGTGCCGCGCGAGCTCGCGACCGACTCGGATCGGATCCTCCCCGGCGAGGGATCGATCGAAATCGAAGCGATCGTCGATTATTTGGAGCGGATCGGCTACGCGGGTCCGATTTCGCTCGAGGCTCCGAATCCGATGTTATGGGGGATCGCGGCCGAGCGTGTCGCCGACGTCGGGTTTCAGGCGATCCGGCGGATTCTCCCGGGCTCGCGACCGAAAGCGTCCGGCGCCCGCGACCCGCGGGGAGGGTTTTGAACGTGTCGGTGGCTTCGCTGCACCCGGCGCCGGCGATCTACCGCGAGGAACAATACTTCGCGTGGTGGATCTACGCGCTCCTTTCAAGCACGTTTGTCATTGTCGGATTTCTTCATATCTGGGGATCGAATCGCAGACCGCAGGCGGTCGAACTTGTGAAGGCGCACGGCGCGCTCGAGATGATCGAACTCGGCGGCGTCGCGGTCGCGACGATCCTCCTGGTCGGCGTTTTACGAATGACGACGCTCGTCACTCCGACCGATGTCCGCGTTTGGTTCGGCCTCATTCCGACATACCGCAAGTTCATCGCGATCGGAGCGATCCAGCGGGTCGAGGTCGTCGAATATCGGCCGATCCTCGATTACGGCGGCTGGGGGATTCGCTTCGGCCGCGACGGCGAGCGCGTGTTCAATGCGCGCGGGTCGCGCGGCGTGAGGCTGTTCCTGGCCGACGGCTCTAAGTACTTAATCGGCAGCCAAAACCCCGAGGAACTCGCGGGAGCGATCAACGAAACGATCCGGTTGCGATCCTAGGGAATGAGGCGTTTTCGGGGAAAATGAACGGCAAATCCGGGGGCTCGAAAAAATGTCCGCGCACCACAATCGGGATTCACCCGTTTGAGCAAAGCGGCCGGCTCGGCCAAACGTCGTACATCACCCTCGAAAGCAAGGGTCGAAAAGTCATATCGCCGATTGTTCATCTTTCTGATCGGGAATCGAGAATCCGCCGGAGAGCAAGGTTTTCTATAAGGATCATCATATAAGAAATCGAGTGAATTCTTTCCCGGATAGATCGCGATCGAAGCGATCCTCAAACTCCGATCGATCGATCACGCGCGACGATCTCCCAACGGTCAATAATTATGTGTTCCTCAATGACATACGCCCATTGATATAAGGCGCATGTGGGACAAATATGTTTAGGAATCGCCAAAAGCGCGTCGCCGGGTTCGAGCGTATCGGCAAGAGTGGTATCGACGACGAGGTGTTCTTCGCTTTGAGAGACGATCGTCGCGTCCGGAACGCCGATCAGTTCGACGCGCGGATTGGGCGGATCGGCGGCGACGGCCTTGTAGCCGACGTCAAGGCAAATCCGTCCGCGCCTCGGCTTGCTTACGACTCTCGTGAAAACGAAAGCGCCGATCCGAAACGGCAGGTCGGGGAAACGCGTCGCGTAACCCGCGTCGTGGAACACGCACGTTCCCGGCGAGCATTCGAGC
>JAKBCQ010000848.1 GCA_021807585.1 Planctomycetota bacterium
TTGGAGAGAATCGACGACGCGAGGCGGTTCCGGCGCTGGTCGATACGGCCGAACGCTCGACCGACCCGGCGCTGCGCGGAGCGGCGATGACGGCGCTTCGCGGTTACGACGACGCGTCAATCCCCAGAGCGATTCTTGCAAGTTTCGCTTCAAACACCGAGGATCTCCGCACGGCGGCTCTAGAATTATTGATCGCTCGCCCCGCGTCGACGCTCGAATTGTTCGGCGCGATCGAATCGGGAGCGATCGATCCCGCGACGATCCCCGAGGAAATCGTCGCGTCGCTTCGATCGAATCGCGATCCCAAAATTAAGGGATATGTTCATAAATATTGGGGGGATGAGAAACGGGTCGATTCGGCGGGGATTCGCGGCGAGATCGAGCGGATCACGTCGATCGTGATGAACGGCGAGGGAGTTCCCAAGAAAGGCGAATCGATCTTTGTCGAGCGTTGCGCCCGGTGCCACAAGATGTTCGACAAGGGGGCGAATGTCGGCCCCGATCTGACGAGCTACAAACGCGACGATCTTGATACGATGCTTTTGAACATCTTAAATCCGAGCGTTGAAATTCGCGAGGGGTACGGAAGTTTTGTCGTGGCGACGAGCGACGGCCGAACGATCGTCGGCGTTCTTGTGGATCAGGACCCGCGCGGCGTGATTCTTCGGGGCGCCGACGGCCGCGACGAGATCGTGCCCAAATCCGAGATCGAAGAGATGAAGCCGTCGGATCGATCGCTGATGCCCGAGGGGGCGCTGCGATCGCTTACCGATCAACAAATCCGCGATCTTTTCGCCTACTTGCGGATCACCCAGCCGTTAATCGACAAGTAAGATATTAATGATGCAACGTGTCATTCACGCGAGGTTTTTCGAGATCGAATCGAACTCGTTAATAATCGACGCGGACGAGATAAAGCCCCTGGGGCGGGGCGGTCGGCCCCGCGGCGCGGCGATCGAGCGCGGCGACCGCGGCGGCGACTCGTTCTTCGCTCCAAAGCCCTTTCCCCACGTTGATGAGAGTTCCCGCGATCGATCGCACCATGTTGTATAAAAAACCGTCGGCCTCGACCTCGATCGATACGACGTCGGCCGAGCGATAAACATCAACATTCATAATTGTGCGAATACTTGTTGTCCGATTTGGCCAGTGCGTTTCAAACGAGCGAAAATCGTGCGTTCCCAACAGCGACTGCGCCGAGCGTTTCATCGCGGATTCATCGAGCCTGGGCGCCTGAAGCGCGTACGCGTAGCTGAGACGGAACGGGTTGGAAATCGATCCGTTATCAATGACATAACGATACATTTTCTTTTTGGCCGAGATTGTCGCGTGGAAATCGAGCGGTACTTCGCTCGCTTCGAGCACGCGGACGTCGCGCGGCAGGAAGGCGTTGAGCGCGCGGCGAAAAACCTCGGGAGGATGAGTCGACTCGGTCCGGAAATTGGCGACCTGGCCGAGCGCGTGAACTCCGGCGTCGGTGCGTCCGCTTGCGTTCAGATGATGAACGGCGCCGGTGAGGCGAGCGATCGCGTCCTCGATATCACCCTGAACCGTGCGTCGATCACGTTGCCGCTGCCAGCCCGAAAAATTGGTCCCGTCGTAGCTCACGACGAGCTTGATGTTCCGCATGAGGAACCATAACCGTCAAAACGTATTGAAAACACGATTACACGCGTTTGTTAAATAGCAATTCGGTTTCATACTTTTGCGGGCGTGAGCTTGACGAGTTCCTCGGCGATCTGCACGGCGTTGAGCGCCGCGCCTTTGCGGAGGTTGTCGCTGACGCACCAGAACAAAAGCGCGTGGGGATTATTGAGATCGGCGCGAATCCTGCCGACGAAGACGTCGTCGCGATGTTCGGCGAGCGCGGCGAGGGGATAACTTTTGTTCGCGGGATCGTCGACGACGGTGACGCCCGGGGCGCGGGTCCAAAGATCGCGGGCGGCTCTCGGCGTGATCGGCGCCTCGGTTTCGATCCAGATCGACTCGCTGTGCGAAGCGGGCACGGGCACGCGGACGCACGTGGGACAGACCTCGATCGAATCGTCCCCCATGATCTTGCGGGTTTCGTTGATCATCTTCCATTCCTCCTTGGTGTAACCGTCGGAGGCGAAATCGTCGATCTGGGGGATGCAGTTTCCCTCGATCGGATGGGGGAATTTGACGGGAGCGGGGGACGATCGGCCCGCGAGCGCGGCTTCGAGCCGGCTTTTCAGTTCGTGGACCCCTTTTTGTCCCGCGCCCGAAACCGATTGATACGTGCTGACAATTACGCGCTTGATTTTGAACTGATCATGAATCGGCTTCAGCGCGACGACCATCTGGATCGTCGAGCAATTGGGGTTGGCGATGATTCCCTTGTGTTCGGCGATCGCTTCGGGATTGACCTCGGGGACGACGAGCGGAACTTCGGGGTCCATGCGGAACGCGCTCGAGTTATCGACGACGACCGCGCCGGCTTGGGCGGCGATCGGGCTGAATCGGCGCGAAATCGACGCGGGCGTGCTAGAAAGGACGATTTCGATCCCGGCGAACGAATCGTCTTTCAAAGGCTCGATCGTGAACCGTTCGCCGCGGAATGT
>JAKBCQ010000849.1 GCA_021807585.1 Planctomycetota bacterium
ACGAGGCCGATTTTTTCCGAAGTCAGGCCGAGTTCGTCGAGTCGTTTGCGGGCGACGACGAGCCAGCGGAGCGCGACGTCGGCGCCCCACAACCGGCGATCGATCCATCGGCGATCAGTGATCTCAGAAGATTGAGCATTATTGGATATTACGCTATAAGAATTTGCGATTGCGGCGAGAAACGCTCCGGGTCCGCAGCCGAGATCGAGGAGTGCGGCTTGATCGGGGATCGGTCCGATCGTTTCGAGCCACGCGTGCGCTCTTGAGGCGGCGGCTTCGATATGCGCGATCTCGGCGCTTTTTTGGGCGTGCGAAACGGGAACGGGGTTATTGTTATAAAAATAATTAAGTAATTGGATGTAATTGAGCGTTTTCGCGGCATGGGCGAGTTCGGCGGCGAATAATGAATCGGTTTGGTTATCGAGGTAGGGGTCGTCGAAGGCGCGGAGGTCGGCGATGCCGAGGAGCGCCGGGCCTTCGAGTGCGCACGCGGGGCATATCCAGGAGGATTGGGCGACGACGAGTCCTTCGCGGTCGCACGCGGGGCAGACGAGTTCGGGGGGAGGGAATCCGTTCCCGTTCATGGGATGACGGCGACTTTCATTTGGATGGAGATCATTCGGGGCCCGTCGACGGTTTGAGGTAAAGGACGCCGAGGGGCGGGATTCTGAGGTTGAGGTGGTGCGACCGTCCCGCGTGGGGTTCGGGTCGGGCCCAGCAGCCTCCTTCGACGCCGATGTTGGATCCGCCGTAAATGGTCGAGTCTGTGTTCATAATTTCACGATAAAATCCGCCGGTGGGAACTCCGACGCGGTAATTTTCTCTGGGGACGGGGGTGAAATTGCAGACGACGACGATCGAATCGGCGTGGTCGCGGGCGCGTCGAATGAAGGCGATGACGCTGTTTTCCCAGTCGTGGAGTTCGAGCCATTCGAAGCCTTGCCAATCGAAATCGACCTGATGGAGCGCGGGCTCGGAGCGGTGGAGGGCGTTGAGATCGGCGACGAGTTTTTGGACGCCCCGGTGGGAATCCCACTGGAGGAGGTGCCAATCGAGGCTTTCGTCGTGCCGCCATTCGCGCCACTGCGCGATTTCATCACCCATGAAGAGGAGTTTCTTGCCGGGATGTCCATACATGTAGCCGTAAAGTGCGCGGAGATTGGCGAATTTGCGCCAGAGGTCGCCGGGCATTTTATCGAGGAGCGACCCTTTGCCGTGGACGACTTCGTCGTGCGAGAGCGGGAGGAGGAAATTTTCCGAGAAGGCGTAGATCAGGCTGAAGGTGAGGACTCCGTGTTCGTATTTGCGGTACACGGGATCTTTCGAGATATAAACGAGGGTATCGTTCATCCATCCCATGTTCCATTTGAGGCTGAAGCCGAGGCCTCCCAGGTAGGTCGGCCTGGAGACGCCCGACCAGCTTGTCGATTCCTCGGCGATCGTGAGGACTCCGGGGTGGTATTGGTGGCAGACTTCGTTAAGTTTTTTGAGGAAGTCGATCGCTTCGAGGTTTTCGTTGCCGCCGTATCGGTTGGGGAGCCATTCTCCGGGGTTTCGCGAATAATCGAGATAGAGCATCGACGCGACGGCGTCGACTCGGATGCCGTCGATGTGATAGCGTTCGAGCCAGAAGAGCGCGCTGCCGAGGAGGAACGTTCGAACCTCGGGACGTCCGTAATTGAAAATTTTCGTACCCCAATCGTGGTGCTCGCCGAGCCTGGGGTCTTCGTGTTCGTAGAGGTGAGTGCCGTCAAAGTATCCAAGGCCGTGGATATCTCGTGGGAAGTGCGCCGGGACCCAATCGAGGACGACTCCGATCCCGGCGCGGTGGAGGGTGTCGACGAAATAGGCGAAATCGTCGGGTGTTCCGTGGCGCGACGTGGGGGCGAAATAGCCGACGGGCTGGTAACCCCAACTGCCGTCGAACGGGTGTTCGGTGATGGGCATTAATTCCACATGCGTGAATCCCATCGGCTTGAGATATTCGACGAGTTCGTCGGCGAGTTCGCGGTAGGTGAGGAAGGCGTTTCCTTTTTCGACGTCGCGTTTCCACGACCCGAGATGACATTCGTAAACCGAGATCGCGGCGTCGAGCCCCTGCGAGCGGGCGCGGTTCGCCATCCATTCGTCGTCGCGCCACTCGAAATCGGTGATGTCCCAGACGACCGACGCGGTTTTGGGCCTGAGCTCGGAAAAAAAGCCGTAAGGATCGGCCTTCTCGACAAGGTAACTATTAAACCTGCTTTTAATCTCAAACTTGTACACTTCTCCTTCTGAGAGATCGGGGATGAAGATTTCCCAGATTCCCGCGGGTCCTCGATTGCGGAGCGCGTGGCGCCGGCCGTCCCAATGGTTGAAGTTGCCGACGACGCTGACGCGCATCGCGTTGGGCGCCCAGACCGCGAAATGGACGCCTTTATAGCCTTCATGATTGCGCAAGTGAGCGCCGAGTTTTTCATAACTTTTGAAGTGCGTTCCCTCGCCGAGGAGGTGGAGGTCGTAATCGGAGAGGACGACTCCGAAGCGGTAGGGGTCGACGAAGTCCCACGAATAGCCTTCGTGATCTTCGACCGCGAGGCG
>JAKBCQ010000850.1 GCA_021807585.1 Planctomycetota bacterium
GAACCTGATGGAGGCCGCGAGGCTCGCCGGGGTCGGCAAGTTCGTCGCGATCGGCACGGCGTGCTCGTATCCCGGTTACCTCGAGGGGAAACTCCAGGAGGACGACCTTTGGGCGGGACCATGTCATGAAAGTGTCGTCAATTATGGATTGACGAAGAAGATGCTCGCGGTGCAGGCGAAGGCTTACAAGCGACAGTACGGGCTCGACGGGGCGCACCTGATTCTGACGAATCTGTACGGCCCGGGCGATTCGTACAATCCCGAGCGGTCGCACGTCGCCGCGGCGCTGGTGCGGAAGTTCGTCGAGGCCGAGCACGCCAAGGCGCAGACGGTCGAGGTTTGGGGGTCGGGCAAGCCCGTCCGCGAATTTCTCTATGTCGAGGATTGCGCCGACGCGATCGTAATGGCCGCTCAATCATACAACGATGTGAACAAGCCGTTGAATATTGGAACGGGAACGGGGACTTCGATCCGCGAGCTCGCCGAGACGATCGGGGAGGTCGCAGGCTATCGGGGCAAGATCGTTTGGAACGCCGACAAACCCGACGGAGCGGCGATGAAGGTGCTCGACGTCTCTCGCATGCGGCAAGCGTTCGACGGCTGGACGCCGCCGACGTCGTTGCGCGCGGGATTGGAGAGGACGATTTCCTGGTATCGGGCCAATAAGGCTCAGGCGGATGCGAAATGGTGAGACTCAAGGGACCGTTCTCGAGAAGGACCTCGAAGCAGGCGCCCGCCGAGAATCCATTTGAACCCGATTCGCCGATCGCAACCGCGGATCGAACCGAGGAGGCGACCGAGACCGACGTCGAAGCGACCGCTTCGCAAGCGAATCTTGCGGGTCGGCGCGTTTCGTCAAACTTGCGGGTCGACCCCGCCGAACCGATCTCGATTGTCGAACAACGACCAAAAATCTTGTTCATCAATCAGTATTACTGGCCCGATCACGCGTCGACGGCGCAGCATCTGACCGATCTCGCCGAATCGTTCGCGGCGCGCGGCTACGATTGCCAGGTTCTTTGCGGCAGCGGGGCGTATCTGGGCAAAGCCGCCGACCGCGCCGCCGCGCCCCCCGCTCGCGAGACGCGCAACGGCGTCGAGATCCGCCGCGTCAGGTCGACCGCGCTCGGGCGTCGATCGACACTCTCTCGTATGATCGATTACTTGAGTTTTTATATCAAAGCGATCGTCGTCTCGTTGTTTCTTCCTCGCCGCGAGGTCGTCGTCACGCTGACGACTCCGCCGATCATCGGTTTGATCGGCGTGATCCTCCGGTTCGTAAAAGGATCAAAACACGTTCTTTGGAGCATGGATTTACATCCCGACGCGAGTTTGGCGCTCGGTCGGATGTCGATCAAGAATCCGCTTGTCCGATTGATCGACCGGATCTCGGCCGAGGTTTATCGCCGCGCCGATCGCGTCGTGGCGCTCGGACCCTATATGGCGGATCGTCTGCTCGCCAAAGGCGTTCGTCCCAAGCGCATCGAAACGATTCCGGTTTGGAGCCGGCGCGACGAAGTCTATCCCCGACCCAAAGCTGGGAATTCGCTGCGAAAATCGCTCGGGCTTGAGGATAAATTCGTCGTGATGTATTCGGGAAATCTCGGCATCGCTCATTCGTTTGAGGAATTCATCGAGGCGGCGCGGCGGCTCAAGCCGCGAAGCGAGATCGTCTTTTTGTTCGTCGGCGACGGTCCGCGCCGCCGCGAGGTCGAGGCGGCCAAGGATGATCATTCACTTACTAACGTGATCATGCTTAATTATTTTCCGCGTGAACAATTGCACGATTCATTGTCACTTGCGGATATTCATTTGATTTCGATGCGGCGCGAGATGGCGGGGATCGTCGTTCCCGGCAAGCTATACGGGGTGATGGCTTCGGCGCGACCGGCGCTCTTCGTAGGGCCGGCGCACAGCGAAACCGCGGACACGATTCGTCGGTCGGGGTGCGGCTGGACGATCCCGCTCGGCGACGTCGACGAACTCGTGAGGGTGATCGATTCGGCCGCGACCGACGCCTCCGACGCGGTTCGACGAGGCGAACTCGGCCGAACGGCGTTTTTGAAATTCTTTGATAAAGATGTCTGTTGTCGCGAGTGGATCGATCTCGTCGACGCGTTGATTCCGGCGCCCTCGGACGTCGTTTCGATCCCGCCGCGGCGGAGGGGCGCCGCGATCGGATCGGGCCGAGAGCCCGTCCGCGTGACGGCGATCCGACGCGAGGCGATCTGAGCTAAGCTTTGAAGCTGAAGCGCGATCGAAGCGACGAATTGAGCTCCGACGCCGCCGTCGTGCTCGACGCGATCGATTGGATGCTGAAGCGCGATCGAAGCGACGAATCGACGGCGGTCTTGTTATCGATCGAATGTGCGCATACAATCATTGATGTGCCGGGGAGAATTAGAATCATGAATCAAAAGACGCTCCGATTCGTCGTCTTGATCGTCGTTTACTCGACGCCCGTTTGGGTTCGTGCCGACGATCGCAAAGGGGGCGCCGGTTCGCAGGGCTCCCCCGCGTCGATCGCCAAGGAGTCGGCTTCGCAACCCGCGACGTCGCCCGCCGATTCGGTTTCGAC
>JAKBCQ010000026.1 GCA_021807585.1 Planctomycetota bacterium
TTCGAGGGCTTGACCTTGCGCGACGAACGGAGCAAGGCGACGCCGCCGCCGGGAAGGATTCCCTCTTCGAGAGCCGCCCTGGTCGCGTGCAAGGCGTCTTCGACGCGAGCCTTCTTCTCCTTCATCTCCGATTCGGTCGCGGCGCCGACGTTGATCTTGGCGACTCCACCCGCGAGCTTGGCGAGACGCTCTTCGAGCTTCTCACGGTCGTAATCGCTCTTGGTGTCGGCGATTTCGCGACGGATCGATTCGATCCGTCCCTTAATCTCGTCGGGCTTGCCCGCCCCCTCGATGACCGTCGTATTGTCTTTGTCGATGATCACCTTCTTCGCCTGGCCAAGATCCTTCAAAGCCACGTTCTCGAGCTCGATGCCCAGAGCCTCGAAGATCGGCTTGCCACCCGTGAGGATCGAGATATCTTCGAGCATCGCCTTGCGACGATCGCCGTAACCCGGCGCCTTCACCGCGGCGCAGCGGAACGTGCCGCGAAGCTTGTTGATCACAAGAGTCGCGAGCGCCTCCCCCTCGATATCCTCGGCGATCACGAGCAACGGCTTGCCAGATTGCGCCACTTTCTCCATCACCGGAACCAAATCCTTCACCGACGAGATCTTCTTCTCGTGGATCAAGATATAAGCATCCTCAAGAACGGTTTCCATCGAGCCGGGATTGGTGACGAAGTAAGGGCTCAGGTAGCCGCGGTCGAACTGCATCCCCTCGACCCACTCGACTTCGGTCTTGAGCGTCTTCCCCTCTTCGACCGTGATCACGCCGTCTTTGCCGACCTTCTCGGTGGCCTCGGCGATCATCTTGCCGATCTCGGAATCGAAGTTGGAAGCGACCGTCGCAACCTGCTCGGTCTCTTTCTTGTCCGAAACCTTCACCGACATTTTCTTGAGCTCGTCGACGATCGCCGCGACCGCTTGATCCATGCCCCGTTTCATGAGCATAGGATTGACCCCGGCGACGACCGCCTTGAGCCCCTCGTTGTAGATCGCCTCGGCCATCACGGTCGCAGTCGTCGTGCCGTCCCCCGCGACGTCGGAGGTCTTCGAAGCGACCTCCTTAACCATCTTGGCGCCCATGTCTTCATATTTGTCTTCGAGCTCGATCTCCTTGGCGACCGTCACTCCGTCCTTGGTGACCGTCGGCGAGCCGAACGACTTCTGAATGATGACGTTCCGTCCCTTGGGTCCGAGCGTCACCTTGACGGCGCGGGCGAGCTTCGAAACCCCCCGTTGCATCGCCTGACGCGCCTCTTGATCAAAAGCGATCATCTTCGCGGCCATGTTTGAATATCACTCCCGTGTCTTGTGTGGAATCGTTAATCGTGCTTGAGTTTTGTGGCGATAAAACGGCGCGCCCGCCGCGACGAATCGGCGGCGATCACGCCTCGATGACCGCGAGGATGTCGTCCTCGCGCATCAACAACACTTTCTTGTCGCCGTTCATCTTGAATTCGTCGCCGGCGTACGAGGTGAAGAGAACGTGATCCCCCACCTTGACCTGGAGCTCGCGCTTCTTGCCGTCCTTGGTCGTTCGACCGTCGCCGACCGCCAGAACCTTCCCCTTCTGGGGCTTGTCCTTGGCGGTATCGGGCAGAACAATGCCCCCCGCGGTCGTCTCCTTGGCCTGCTCGCGCTCAACCACAACCCGATCGCCCAACGGCTTGATTTGCATGGGTGCTTTCCCCGTCGAATACCAGTGCGTCAACCAACCCGATGATCCGCCGACACGAACGCTCAACCTCAAAATCGAGCCGCTCTCAACCGTCGACGCCACCTCGGGCCTTGATTATGGATAAGAATCAATGCAAATCGCATGCCCTCCAAGCGGAAAGACGTAACTTCATGGAAATAATAGGTTTAAGCGATCGAGGGATGGATGCTTTGATTCGGCTCGACTGCCGAACGAGACTTTCAGAAGGTCTCGGCTGCCAATTCGGCAGTCTTCGATCAACCCGGCGGCCGCGTTCAAAGAGCGATATGTGGATCGATCGAGCGACGTGCAACGAGGTGCGCGATCTCCGCGGAAAACCAGGACTGTTTCGAAATCAGGCGTGTGCGAACCGGAGTCGATCTCCGTCAGGTTCCAGATTGTCAAATCTCGGGTGATTCGAAGACTTGCGGACTCCGATCGACCGTGTTATACGGAAGTTCATGAAACTTCGCGACGCCGAATTGACTGTTTCCGAGCCAGATAACACTCCCGAGGGGCTGATCGCTCTGATCGAGGAGAATCATCGCGTTCGGTCGCGTCCCTGGCTCGCCCCCTTCGACCGCACCGAGCACCGGCTCCGCCGCGGCGACGCGCGCGATCTGGGCTGGATTCCCGACGAATCGGTACACCTGGTCGTCACGTCTCCACCGTATTGGACGCTCAAAGATTACGAGCATTCCCAGGGTCAGCTCGGTGATATCGACGATTACGAATCGTTTCTAATCGAGCTTGATCGCGTTTGGGCGGAATGCTTTAGGGTTCTCGTTCCGGGGGGCCGCATTTGTTGTGTTGTAGGGGACGTTTGTTTATCGCGCAAGGAGGCGGGCCGGCATTACATCATGCCGCTGCACGCCGATATTCAGGTGCGATCGCGAAAGATCGGGCTCGATTGTTTGACCCCGATCCTCTGGTACAAGATCGCCAACGGCGCGACGGAATCGGAAGGTAATGGAGCGGGATTTTACGGCAAACCCTACCAGCCCGGCTCGGTGATCAAAAACGACGTCGAATACATTCTTTTTATGCGAAAAGGAGGGAAATACCGGTCGGTCACTCGTGAGCAAAAGGTTCATTCGATGATGACGAAGGAGGAAATGCGTCTTTGGTTCCGTTCGATCTGGGACGACGTTAAAGGATCGTCGACACGCGACGGTCATCCCGCGCCTTATCCCGTCGAACTCGCCGAGCGATTGATCAAAATGTTCTCATTCGCCGGTGATACGGTCCTCGATCCTTTTATGGGTCAGGGCTCGACGAATGTCGCCGCTATCGCGGCCGGGCGCAATTCGATCGGGAACGAGATCGAGCCGAGCTACGTAAAGCTCGCGACGGCTCGCGTCAAGAAAGCGGCTTGCGAGCTCAGACTTTTCGGCCCGACACGCGCAGACGTGTATCTGATCGATGAGAATAGCAATCGGATTTTTGTATAATGAGTACGATTCCGAATTTTCGACTTCTTGATAAGTTCGAATCAATCTTCGTGAACGGTCCGTATCTTCACAGGGATTCTTCGATCGGCAATCTCATCGCGACACAAATTTATGAAGATCTATATTATTTAGCAAAATCCAATAAATACTGCGAACGAGTGGGAAACAAAAGCCATGCAATACGGATTTCGGGTGGATTGACCGGAATTACGGCGAGGAGGGCCGACGGCACTTTCGGCGAAAGAAATCCAAGCGTTCCCGCGGTCGATGAGCCGCGATACAACGTTTCGAGAAGCAAACTCGCGACCGTCGAGATCGGAGTAGAGGTGAAAATTATGATGAAAGCGATGATTAAACAGATCGATCGTGTGATCGGAGATATGAAAAAGCAAGTAGAAGAATTTAGACGCGGAGGCGGAGATCCTATATCGGTCGGGATAGTCGGCGTCAATTTCGCGGATCAAACGACGACTTATGAAAGAGAAAGAATCAACGCGACAGACGGAAAGATTTATAAACATCCGATACAAGAAGCGTCCAAAGCGATGGAGAGGTTGGAAAAACTTGCTAAACCCTCTTTTGATGAGTTTCTATTTTTGAGTTTCAAAGCATCAAACGTTTCTCCTTTTGATTTCGAATGGGTCGATGAAAAAGCGACATTGGCGGAATATGCGGCGATATTAACTCGAATTTGTCGGAAGTATGAAAAACGTTTCTGAACTCATACAGATTTAATTAAAGCCCCGGAGATCTGATTGAACCCGAAAAACACACATGCCTGATCGACACATAACATTAAGACGACATAAACATCCATATGTATCAAAATAACTATCTTATACTTACATTGTACTATAAGCATTCCAAACATACAATTTCTCAGGAATGATGGAGCCCGGCCGTGCGCGCATTAATTCCATCGACGATCCGAAAAGAAAAGCTATGTTATAAATCTTTATTGAAAAGCTATCGACCGAAATCCTCGCCTATCGCTCGTAATCATTCCACTGCAATCGCCGCGACGATCGCGAGCAAAATCCAGGCGGCGCCCAAAATGCGACCGAATCGATCGATCCACGATCGTTCGATTCTCCATCGACCCGAAACCGCCAATACCGTCCAAACCGCCGCGACCGCGTAGCCGCACGGAACCGCGAGACGCGCGGCGTGAACGCTGAAATATAAACTCGGATCCTCCGATCCACGAAAGACGGCATGAATAATTTTATCTATTATAGATACAACATGATAATGATCTGATTTATAGTTGGTTATCATAAGATCATAAAAACCGACGAGTACCTTATGGAATATCATCAGAGCGGTCCGATTCGCGACGACCACGGCGCACGCGATCGAGCCCGCCGTTCCGGGGAGAATCGCCGTCCTTCGCCAAGACGGTTTGCGACGGCGGATCCGGATCGCCAGGCAAGCCATCGTCAGAGGCGATAGCCACGCCGCGATCAACGCCTCGTACATCGAATGAATCGGCGTCGCATTCCACCAGTGAACGCCATGTTGAAGATGAAACCCGAGCCAAATACTCTTCCAGCCCGCCATCCCCACGCCCGACGACGCGATCAGAATCATCAAATCGGCTATATCAAAACTTCGAGATTTAATCATGTTATTCACAATTTATAATGGTGATTTCTTCGGATCGACTCGCGGCCGCCGAGCTCGCTCGCCTTCGTAAAAGATCATGCCCCATCGTTATCAATACAGACATCAAACCGAGATTTGAGAACCATTGGATCGTGCTCGCAATCAAATACACGCGATGCAACGGGTAGAATTCTCGCAAGTCGCCCGAGTCGAGTCTCGCGTCCATGATCTGATGAAGGCCGACCAGGAACAATAAGATCGCCGATGTCATCAAAAGCAATCCGAGCCGAATTCGCCTCGCTCGAAGCGGAATCCGCTGTTGATCCGACTGTTTGCGTTCCACCCAAACTAAAAGCCACCAGGATGCCGCGGTTATGAACCCCACGGCGTTGATGTCATCGGTCACCCGACGTGTGACATAACCCGTTTCGACCGACCCCAGGGATTCGTGAAGAATCGGTATCACGACCGCGCTATAGAATGTAAAGCCGCCGACCCAGATCGAAAGCATCACGAAACAGACAAAACGAAGGAACATGAGTCGCATCGTACTTCTCTCGAACAAGACCGCTCGAAAGCCGCCTCACGGGGTCTTTCTGAAACGCGTCGACAGAGGGTCGATTTTACCAAGCCCCGCAGAGTCGCGATATCGGCGAACAATCAAGCCGAAGCCGACATTGAAATCAATTCAAAAAAGAATAACAATATAATAATATACATATTGATACTATCGAGATCGATCGGTTGTTCGGCCGGCGACTCGATGAATCTTTAATAATAATCGCCGCCGCGGCGAAATTCGTCTTGTGCGTTCTTTGAGTCGAGCTATGATTCGCGCCGATGGACCGGTTTGGTTCTAAAACATGCATGGAGGCGGTTATGCCAGGTCAGCGCGTCCGAATACTGGGCGTTTTAGGCGGCGCGGCGGCGCTCGCGTTCGGTCTGTGGATGGGGTTGAGCTCGCATGGAAGGCGACCCAATCGCCCAGTCGCTCGTGTGAACGCCGATTCACCCCTCGCGTTAATCGCCCAACAAATCGATAACGGCGACTTCCGCGCCCTCTCGGCGATCGCGAGCAAGCTCGATACGATCCACAACGGCCCTCCCGCGGGAGTCGACGACGCCGAGGGGAAAGACTGGATCGCCGTCCTCAAGGCGATTCGAGCCAATTACGCACGATTCGGCGACGGTACGAGAGGCGCCGCGGCTTCGCTCTCGGCGCGGATCCTCGATCGATTCGCCGCCGATCCCGCTCCCGCGATCTGGATCGAAGCTCTCACGCCTGTTCATGATATTATCCTTGCGGCGCTCTCGGATCGAGCCCTCAAGGCGCGGGTTCCGGCGCTCATCGAAGTTAAACGATTCTGGAATTGGCAGCCCGGCCGATCGATGGATAAACGCGAGGAACTGATCCTCGGCGATTGGAAAGAAACCTTTTATCTCTCGGTCATCGATTGCATGGCGAACGCCGACCCCAAGGTTCGCGCCTCGGCGATCGCGTGTCTCGGCGAACTCCCCATCGATAAAGCCGCGGCGAACGCCGCGCCGTACGTCAACGATCCCGATCCGCTGGTGCGGGCGCAAACGATCGTCGCCTTGGCCAAACGCCCCCAGGTTCTCCCCGAAGACGACATCATCCCGCTCATCTACGACGTCAATCCCGACGTCGCGTCCAAGGCGATCGAAGTGCTCAAAATCCGCGGCCTTACGAATGAACAAATCGGAATGTGCCGTATGATCGCGCATCCCAAGGCCGATATTCGGTTGTCGGCGATTCCGATGCTCGTCAATCGAGTCGACGTCGACCCGATCGTCTGGCTGATCCGGCTTTCACGCGATTCCGACGAATCGGTTCGCTTGAAGGCGATCGAGGCGCTCGGCACGCGGAAAGAGATCGAGGCGCGCGATCGGCTCGCCGAGATCGCCTCGGCGGATCGCTCGAAAGTCGTCCGCGAAGCCGCCGCCAAAATCGTCGCCGGCGACGACGATCAAACCGCTTCGCTGCCGCCTCTGCCCGATTCGAGCAGCCTCAAGCCCAAAGCGAATTGAGCGAATCGCGTCGATCTTGATATTTCAATCGCATCTAATATTAATTACAAGGCTTCGACGTATAATCGTTGAAGCCTTTATGTATTGCGTCTCTCGAGCCGATATATGAAAGAACAAGTCGACTTAGGGTCGAATCCGAATCATGATCGATTCGCTTTCAATGCGTGAAGATCCCCTCATGGGGCGAATGCGAGCCGAGCGCCGCGGCTCGAGCCTGGTCGCGCGGCAAGAAAAACGACCCGATCCAAAAAAAGACGACCGCCAAAACAAGCGCGGGAATCACGAGCAACAGCCCCGCGGTCAGGTTCGTCCCGTCGACCGTCACCGCGCCGACCGATTCGAGCGCCGTCGCCAGCCTCGAATCGGCGATCGCCGATCGACCCAGCCGATCCGAAACCGTCCCCACCAAGATCGGCGAACTAATATCGCCGAATATGTGCACTAAAAAGATGGATAGCGCGTAGCCCGCGGCGCGCTCGGCCGCGGGGACGACGTTCGCCGTCACCGTATTGCACGGACCCAAAACCGACGCCATGAGGATCGACGAGAGGAACAGGAGCGCGAGCGATGTTTTCACGTCGGGCGCCAGAACCCCCGCGAGGCCGAAAGGGACCGCGACGGCGATCGCGATCGAAGCCCAAATCAAATACGCCCGGCGCGTCTTCCTCAGCATCAAATCGGTGAGCCACGTTCCCATCGTGATCCCCACCAAACCCGCGATCGCCATCAGGATTCCCAGCCATTGACTCGCCTCGGCATGATTCATCCCGCGAACACGCGTGTAAAACTGCGAACCCCACGAAGCGAACGCCCCCGTCGCGAACGTCACTCCGGCCATCCCCGCGGTGTTCAGCAGAAACGTGCGATTGCGGAACAACAGCAGGTAATCCGACAGCCCGGGTCGCTCGCTTTTGCCCGAATTCGCTCGTGCTTCGGCTGCGCCTCGACCGGGATCGAGGATCCGAAGCCCAAGTAATGCGATCAGTAAACCGGGAAAGCCGACGACCAGGAACGACGCTCGCCACGACGCATATTGCGTGACGACCCCGCCGATCACAAAGCCGATCGCGGCGCCGACCGGTAACGCGAGATAAAACAGCCCCATCACCCTGCCGCGCCTGCGGGCGTCGAATAAATCGGCGAGCAACGCGGGCGCGATCACGCCGTAACTCGCCTCGCCGACTCCCAACAACGCACGCCAAAAAAACATTTGATTATAATTTTGAGCGACTGCGGTTCCGAGCGTCGCGACGCTCCAGAGCCCGACGCCGAAAGCGAGCAGCTTGCGGCGATCGATCCGATCCCCCAAGACTCCCACGAGCGGCGACACAAACGTATAAACAATCATAAATGATCCCGCGAGCAGGCCGAACCCCGTGTCGGTGAGCCCAAGATCTTTGGTGATCGCTCCGCCTACCGAAAAGAAGATATAGCGATCGACATAATTAAGTAAGTTCATCCCGAACAGGACGGCGAGAGCGAACTTGGCGCCGCCGATCGTCGCGCGGCGAGTGTTGCGGACGGCTTCACCGGCGACGCGAGAAGTTGGATCGGTCATGGAAGGCATGCGAGAAGAGCCTCGAAACGACTGCACTCAAACCCGGGCAAAGTTCTTTTATAGCGAAGCTCGACGTCGCCGGCGAGAGTACGGACGCGGCGTTCAGGTGTCGGAATTCCATCTCGAAAGGCGATGAGCGCATTGGAAGCCTCGGTCGTTCGCGGGTTTGAATCATTCGCTGTGAACCGGCGGATCGGCTCGGATCGGCTCGCCGGCGCGGCGTCCGGGTCACGCGGGTGGTCGCCCCCTCTTGGCCGGCGAACGTCGAACGATTAGAATCAATAGCTGTCCGCTCGGATCGTCGAATCACGCTCGGGCGAGTCGGCCATTATCCGTATCAGCAATTGTTTCGGTCGTCGTTTTTCACCGAGGTTCGCTCTCATGACGCGTTGGTTGCTCTTCGCCGCGTTGATTATCGCCTTGACCGTCGCAGCGTCCGTCGCGCCTCTGCTCATGCCCTCAAAAGAGGGACCCGAGACGCGTTATCGAGCTCCCGTCAATCTCGACGGACCTCGTCCCAAGCTCGACGTCAATGAAAAGAACCTCGTCCACGATTTCGGCGTCATGCCGCTGCAAACCAAGGCGAGCCACACGTGGACCGCCAAGAACATTGGCGATAAAGACATGGTGATCCGCAAGGGGGATTCGTCGTGCTCGTGCACGATCGCCAATCTTCCCGAGGGGAAAACCGAACTGACGATGAAACCGGGCGACGAAATCCCGATCAAGCTCGAATGGGATACTCGCGATAGCGCGGGACCGTTCTCAAAATACGCTTCGATCCTCACGACCGACCCGCTCCACGACAAAGTCGATTTCGTCATCAAAGGAACCGTTCGCCCCGCGATCGTCATCTTGCCCGAATCGACGATCTCGTTCGACAGCGTCTCGAACGACCAAGATCACTCTCAAAGGGTCGTTATCTATTCACCTGATAAAAGCGACCTGGAGATCAGCGAGATCCGCAACGCGCGGCGGGATTTTCTCAAGGTGACGAAAATCCCGCTCACGAAGGAGGATCTCGAATCGTTGGCGGGATTCGAGAAGGCGTCGACGCAGTCCGACGACGCCAAGCGATTCAAAGGGATATCGGGATATCAACTTGAGTTTACGATTAAAAAAGGGATGCCGATCGGGCCGTTTCGCGAGGAGATTTTCCTCACGCTCAATCACCCCAAGCACGGCAAACAACGACTCACGGTTTTCGGCGAAATCTCGGGACCGATCTCGCTTTCACCCGAGGCGATCCGGATGACGCAAGTTTCGGGAACGCGCGGCGCGAGCGAGGCGATCTCGATCTACGTTCGAGGCAAGAACGACGCTCATTTTACGATCAAATCGATTCCCCATCCGCTCGTCGCGACGGTGACGAAGATCGGCGAATCGACCGGAAACGACAAAGCCCCCAAGGGATCGCGATACAAACTGACGGTCTCGGTTCCCGCGGGATCGAAACCCGCAACGATCAAACAACAGATCGTCCTCGAAACCGATCACCCCGAGGCGCCCGAGCTGATTCTTCCTGTTCATGTTATTATTCGATAATCTGATGAGAGCTAGTCTCGCGGCGATCGATCGCGCCGGGTTGTGTTACATCTGTCATTTGAAATCGATGCGGCGGGTCGTCTTTCGGTGAAATCGTCGCCGAGACGACTGGATGAAACCGACGGCTTGTGGTATCTCTTTACGAAATCGACCAAGATCGTTCGTCCGCCTTGAGATTTAGGCCGAATCGCACGAATCGCCCACACGGATCGCGGGCTTATTCATCGACACGACATGGAGGTCGCCGACATGCCTCGCTGGCCCATTCGCATCAAGCTGATCGCCGGTCTCAGTCTCGTCATCGGCATGATGCTGATCCTGATGGCGGGATCGATGTTCGGGCTCCATTCGTTCCATTCAAGCAACCTGACGCTCGTCGATCTTCTCCCCGAACTCGGAGCGTCGAAAGAACTGCTCCAGGTCGTCGCGCAGCTCGATTCGCCCGGTAAAACCGCCGAAAATCGCGCCGAACTCAAGGTTCAGGTGCTGGCCGCGCGGGAGGCGCTCAAGGTTTATTTTCAGCAACTGAAGCGCAACACCACCAAGGGCATTCGCGTTGATAACGGCCGCGACGAACTCGGCCTCGTCTTTTTGATCGACGACGAGCTGACCCAGATCCTCAATCGGCTCGATCCCGAAGCCAAGATGGCGCCCGTCTTTCCGGGAACTCCGCATTATCTTCAGCGGCGGCTCGTCGCGGGGATTCGCGATCCGTCGGTCCCCGAGGGGAACGACCTTGATACGCGCATCGATCGCCTGAAGCGACGCGTGATGAAACTTCCCGATATCCTTCACCGCGATTTCTACGCCGTGCTCGTTCAATCACAAAAACAATATATCACTAGTCGAATCACCGTATGGACTTCGGCGTTTATGGTTTTGGTGATGTTGGGGGGCCTGACGGTACTGTTCCAACGGTGGGTGCTTTATCCCGTTCGGCTCCTTCAGCGCGGCGTCCGGCGAGTGGCGCGGGGTTCGTTCGACGGAGTGATCGAGCTCGATACCGGCGACGAGATGCAGGATCTCGCCCAGGCGTTCAATGATATGACCGAGCGATTGCGTGTGATGTATCAAGATCTGGAACATCAGGTGCAAGTGCGATCAAGCCAATTGGTTCGGTCCGAGCGGCTCGCCGGAGTCGGCTTTTTGGCCGCGGGAGTGGCGCACGAGATCAACAATCCGTTGGCTTCGATCGCGTTCTGTTCGGAGGCGCTTGAAAAGCGGATTGAGCCGCTCGTAGCCGACCGCGACGAGGCGCGCGCCGAGGCCAAAATCATCCACGATTATTTACGGATGATCCAGGAAGAAGCGTTTCGCTGCAAGCGGATCACCGAACGATTGCTCGATTTTTCGCGGTGCGGCGAGATCCAACGTCGTCCCACCGAACTCGTCGATCTCGTCCAAAACGTCGTCGAAATGGTTCGACATATGGGGAAATACCGCGAAAAGCAGATCGTCTTTCAGC
>JAKBCQ010000851.1 GCA_021807585.1 Planctomycetota bacterium
TATCAAAAGACGACGCCCGATCCGTTCCTCGACGTCGATTTCCTCAAAGGCGAAACCGCGCGGGTGAAACGGATCGTCGCGTCTAAGAATAAACCATAATGATGCATGAGCGGAATTTATGACGACTGATCTTGAGACGATCGACTGGAAGCCGACCGAGCTTCTTGAGGGCCAAACCACGGGGCGGCTGCGCGCTCTTGCGGGAAAGCCCGCGGGAACGCTGGTGATTCACGAGATTTACCGCAGTTTGCAAGGCGAGAGCACGTTCGCGGGGTTGCCGTGCGTTTTCGTGCGGCTCTCCGCGTGCAACCTGCGGTGCGTTTACTGCGATACGCCTCACGCGTTTTATCAAGGCGACGTCGTCGCGGTCGACGAGATCCTCGCGCGTGCGCTTGAACTCGGCGACGATCTTGTCGAGATCACCGGCGGCGAACCGCTGTTGCAACACGAAGTTTATGATTTGATGACGCGTTTGTGCGATCGCGGTCGGACGGTTCTCATCGAGACGAGCGGGGCGATCTCCACGGAAAGCGTCGACCCGCGCGTGCGAGTGATTCTCGACGTCAAAACCCCCGGGTCGGGCGAGGTTGAAGCGAACGTTTGGCACAATCTCGATCGGTTGAAATCGATCGACGAGGTCAAATTTGTCGTCGTCGATCGCGCCGATTTCGATTGGTCGATCGGGGTGATCGAGAAGCACAAACTGATCGAGCGCTGTCCCGTGCTGATGAGCGCCGCGTTCGGTCGTGTCGATCCGACCGAACTCGCCGCCTGGACGCTCGAAACCAGATTGCCGTTGCGGCTTCAACTCCAGCTTCACAAGATCCTTTGGGATCCCAAGGCGCGCGGCGTTTAATCGCTCGATTTGATTTCCACTAACGTGTGAACGCGTGGAATCCCGCGATCCTTCCAGCGACGATCATGCCGACAAGGCAGAGCGATATCAAAACAAACGTCCATGTGATGTTGGCGGCGAATTGTTTAACGCCCTGTACCGAGGCGATCGGCGATCCGCCGCTTTTTAGCATGATGACGAGTCCGAGCACGAGCAAAGTGCAACTGAAAGCCAAGGCTACCAGCGGACGGATATCCACGTTCGGTTCCATCTTTTTCGATTCCAGCGTTGTCCATCGTGGGTGTGGATCCGGTCGTATTCGGCCGGTGTTGTAATCCTAGTTCATCCAAACGTATTGTACCAAAAAAATGATCCAAGAAACGGTTTATCTTGAGTTTTAAAAGCTTTCTTCATCCTGTTGGCGCCTATGGTATCGGTCGCAACGACTTTTCGGCCGATCCGACTCGATCCGGCGTTGTAATCATCAAAATTTCATGAAATCGTCGAGTCGAAAGAGGTTGCGAGCGTTCGCGGTCGTCGACTGGTTGAAATCGGCCGGCTGCATCCCGCGAAGCTCGGCGATCCGAGCCGCGGTGACTGCAACCCGAGCGGGCTCGTTCGATTGACCGCGGAACGGATGAGGAGCAAGGTAAGGGCTATCGGTCTCGACAAGAATGCGATCGAGCGGGACCCGAGTCGCGGCGTCTCGGAGCGTATCGAGGTTCTTATTGGCGAACGTCGCCTGCCCCGCAAACGAGATATGAAGGCCGAAATCGAGCAGCGTGCGGGCTTCATCCCACGTCCCGGTGAACGAATGGAGGATCCCGCGGATCGGCTTGGGACGCGATACAAGCCGATCAACAATGTCTTTCATACAATCGCGGCAATGGATAATGACGGGGAGATCGAGCTCACGCGCGAGTTCGAGATGACGGTCGAACGCGGCTTCTTGATCGGCGAACGCGGTTTTTTTCCAGTATCGATCGAGCCCGGTCTCGCCGATCGCCACAAGTTTCGGTAATCGTTCACGTGCGAGTTCGACGACGCGATCCCAATCGCCGGGCTCGGCCTCGGCGACATGATTGGGGTGAATCCCGACCGCCGCGAATACCATCATATTATTATGAGAGAGTTCGAGAGTTCGCACGCTCGATTCGGAAGAAACACCGACCGCGACGACCGCGACGACACCCGCCTCGCGTGCGCGCACGAGAACCTCGGGGAGATCGTCGGAAAGCCGACGGTCGTCGAGATGCGCGTGGGTATCGATCAAGGGTCCGGAAATCGCCGCGAGATTCGAGTTGAACAAGTGCGATGAGGTCAAAACGGCGCTCCCATACTGGCTGATACGTCGGCCGCCGAGGTTTTCCGTGTTTCATTTTCCACGAATAAGCTCGACGAGTGAAGCGCCGCCTCTCGGAGGATTTCGCATAAGCGGAACTTATGCGTCGTCTTGAGATTCCGGATGAGGAACGGAAGCGACATTCCAGCGAAAATCCCGAACAAAATCCCTTGGCGACCGTCGACCCCCACCCTTGAATCTTCGACATCGGGGAAGCCTCCACCCGTTCTCAATCGATCGTTTAAGACGATTCGCATCCCATTTTTTTTTGCCGACGCAGTCCAGATTCAACGATGATGATCGCGAGCGTCGCCAACGATACAAACGAACAATCGATCGAATCGCACGAGCGTTCAGCCCGAGTCGTCGGAATTCCGTCACATCAATTTGGAATAA
>JAKBCQ010000852.1 GCA_021807585.1 Planctomycetota bacterium
AGCATGATGGACTGAACTTCTGCGGCGATCCCCGATCAGATTAAAGACAAGGTGCTTGACTGGGCGTGTGCATTGGAGGCGGCCGGCGTGCACGGCGAAGGCATATCCTTCTCGCAAGAAGAGAAGGAGAAAGCACACAACGTCAGCATCAACATCACGAATTGCACGGTTGATCAAGTAAACGCACTCGGAGAGAATATGAAAGTGTCGAGATGAGCCCATGAACCTAGTGAATGAATTGCAGTCGAGCGCCGTCTCGGACGATGTGCTTGTCGTACTTCGAAATGCGATACGGCTATCATCAAAACTTGGACGAGACGACATTACCGAATGGCTTGACTTCGAATTGAACGGGTATAAGAGGGATTCTGATCTACCTGAATATCGAATGATCGGCGCGATGATCGGTTTCAAAACAACCGGTACGGTATCGCCGGGTTTTGGCTTCTCCATGGGAGAGATCGCATTGCTTCCAATGATTCCGGTTCGAACAATACGATTCCCGATCATCGAGCCGATTAGCACAATTGCTCCTCTGATTTGCGAATTGAGCATAAACACCGAGCAGTGCGTTTATAGCTCGGCCGAAGATGGATCAATCGCAAGAGAAGCAATCAAACCGCTGATCGCCAAAATGGACGGCCGCACGCTGGAGAAAATCAGGCTCTTGGTTATCCTGAACCATTGTGAGATAAAAGCGATTCCCGAGCGGATCAAAGACAAGATTCTGAAATGGGCTCTCGCTTTGGAGTCCGCGGGGGTAAACGGGACCGGAATCTCATTTTCAGCGAAGGAGAAAGTACGTTCCGAGAAGGTAATCTTTAAGATACGTGATAGCGTGGTCGGCCAATTATCCGCAACGGGGCGAAATCAACAGGATTGATATGACTAAATTCAATATCAAAAACTCAACTATCGGACAACTTGCCGATAGCGGCGATAACATCCAAATCATCAATGATGCGGGTAATGAAGCGGTAGCGTCGAAGAAAGACGAGGCGAGTGCGATGTCGTCAGACGCAGTAACGAAGGATGGAATCTTCATCGTTCATGGACACGACAACGCGATGAAAGAAGCCGTAGCGAGAGTGGTCTTAAGCCTCGGCTTGAATCCGATCATCCTTAATGAACAGGCGAATGAGGGAAATACGATCATCGAAAAATTTGAGAAATACGCGAACGTCGGCTTCGCAGTCGTGCTCCTATCGCCCGACGATCGAGGATACGCCGTAGCGGCTGGACAATCGACCGCAAAATGCAGGGCCAGACAGAATGTCGTTTTCGAACTCGGCTACTTCGCCGGGAAACATGGTCGGTCGAGGGTCTTTTCCCTTTATCGAGAGGGTGCGGACTTTGAGACTCCTTCTGATATTTCCGGTGTCGCTTACACTCACTATGACGACCACGGTGCATGGAAGACCTCTCTGATAAAGGAACTGAAGGCGGCGGGCTACAGTGTCGACGCCAATAAGTTGATTTAACGTCTCCCGCGTTGAGCGGTAATCCAGCAGATCTAAAGCATAGCGCTACATGATCAAGCGACGGAAGTTCATTTTTACGGGCGGTGATTTTCATTTTTTCGGCAATTCTGATTAGGCGTCGAAAGCAGAACGACAAAAGAATAATCGTATTATCAATTATTGATATTAGCAGGTGTCAAGGCATGGAGAAAGGCGTCGAGGTCGGGCTTGAGAAGAGAAAGATCGCGGAGGCTCGGATGATCCTGGTTGCGCTCGCGAAGCTCTGCTTCGGCCGAACCGACAAATCGATCCGAGCCGCGATCGGAGTGATCGACGATCTCGATCGGCTCGAAAAGACGACCGTCCCGATTATCTCCGCGAGGAAATTGGAGAGATTTGATCGATCACGCCTCGTCGGGCCGAATCTAGACGTCAACCGAACAAAGAACGCGATCGATATCAGGCGTCGGCGTTCCGTCGAATCGGAATCAAGACTTATTCAAAACAAAGCGGTTTCGCGGCGATCCGGAATCTCATTTCGCGTCAATCTCGGCGACATCGCGCGGGTTTTCAGCGTCGATCACAATTCATATCGATTGACTTTATGAATAATTCTGTAATATTATTTTTATTCGCCAGGGTGAACATTCCGATCAGCCCTCTGCACGAAATCCAACAAGAATCGACCGCTCGGAGCAATCCACCCCCTCATGGAGACAAAGATTCCTCTGAAAATCAGGCTCGGGATGAGTCGACCTTGCTCGAAACCTCTCACCATCCGTCGCGCCGCGAGACCGGAGGGGCTTTCCGGAGCACGATCGGGCGAATTCGATCCGCCCCAACGCCGATTCGATCGAGATCGAGCGGCTTGGGCGTGAAAGTCGAACGAAAGGTGATTGACAATTGGTTCGGCCCGTTCATACTGGCAGGAAAGTGAATCGTGGGAGATTCCCACGGCTTGCACCTCCGAAGGGATCACGGCCGAGGGCGAATATGCGCGTCCTTTCCGGGGTTCTTCACCGTATAGAAACGAAATCGATTGAACTCGACCCGTGGATCGCGGGGAGCGGTGTGTGAATGGCGACAACGCCCGAAAAATCGAATCCGCCG
>JAKBCQ010000853.1 GCA_021807585.1 Planctomycetota bacterium
GAACACGCGATTCGCGCAACCGATCCGGTGATCGCCGGAGTCGAATCGATCGCCGATTGGTTCGCGCATTGCGCCACGGTCGTGCTTGAACTTTTTGCCCACCGGGGATCGACCGAGGCCGAAAACGTCTCGACGTACACCCCTCAAAAACGCCTCGAAACGGTAACGCATAAACAAAAAGCTTGTCCGCTATTTGCCCACCGGAGAACGGCCGGCGTGTCATTTCGTGTCGTTTTCCTGGCAAGTGGATGCGTGATCGGAACGAATAGTTTCGGCCCGTTTCTCTCGCCGTAAGTCTCGATCTTAGCTGGTTTTTGGGGATTTTGTCGCGGCTTTGCGGGATGTGTCTGGAATGCGCCCGGCAGGATTCGAACCTGCGACCTGCGGTTTAGGAAACCGCCGCTCTATCCTCCTGAGCTACGAGCGCTTGGACTCTTCTCTCGAATTGTCTTCAAGGCGGGACCGAGGTGTCAATCGCATCGGTCTGATACGCGAGATTTTACCCCCTTTTCCCCCGAACACGGCGTATTATGATAAGAAGGATCAGAGGTTCGCGCGAAGTGCCGGCCGGGACCCTCTCTCGATCGACTTTCATGCAATGACTTGCCGACACGAGCCGAAGATCTTCCCCCCTGAGATCGGTGAACTTGAACCGTTGTCGCACGCTGGGAGCGCCTTGTAGCCATGTCTAATTCCAGCGGTGGTTCCAAGATCACGGGTACGCCGCAGGCTCAGATCGGCAGCTACCGACTGCTCGAGCCGCTCGCGAGCGGCGGCATGAGTTCGGTCCACCGGGGCGTTCATATCGATTCGGGGCTCGAAGTCGCGGTGAAAATCCTCCCTCCTTCGCTCGCCAAGAATTCGTCGATGCTTCAGCGATTTCTTCGCGAGGCGAAAAGCGTCGAATCGCTCGAACATCCCAGCATCGTGACGATCTACGACCGCGGATTCGATCTCGGGCGGTATTATCTCGTGCTCGAATTCGTCCCCGGCGGCGACCTCCACGAACGGATTCGTTCCAAAGGGCCGATGGCGGTTTCAGAAGTCATTCATGTGATCAAGTCGGTTGCTGAAGGACTTAATTACGCGATGAGTCGCGGGCTGATTCATCGCGATATCAAGCCTGCGAATTTGTTGATCGCTCCCGACGGCCAGGTGAAGATCACCGATCTCGGGCTCGCACTCGGCGCCGAGGACGACGACGAGCGCGTGACGCGCGACGGGACGACGGTCGGGACGGTCGATTTCATGGCGCCCGAACAGGCGCGCGACAGCCGCGCGACGACGGTTCGGAGCGACATTTACTCGCTCGGCTGTACCGCGTTTTACCTGCTGACGGGACAATCGCCGTTCGCGGGGGGTTCGCTCGCCGAAAAGCTCCGCAAGCACGCTCAGGCGCCCCCTCCCGATGTCCGCAAGCTTCGCTCGGACGCCCCCCGCGCCCTTGCGCAATTGCTGATCCGGATGATGGCGAAAAAGCCCGATCATCGATTCGCCGATCATACCGAGTTGATCGCGGCGCTCGAGCGTCTCGAAAAAGCGCTCGAAGACGGTTCCATTGATCAAATCGAGGTCGACGATCGTCCCAGGGCTCTCTTCGACGAAGACGACGATTCGGGCGATAAACCGATCGCCGCGATCTTCGACGACGACGACGACATCGAAATTGACGACGACGACGACGATGAGCCGTGGCCGAGCGCGACGGGATCGGGGGTTGCGGGTTCTTCGGGGGGCGTGAAAGCGACGTCTCGCCCCTCGTCCTCGTCTTCGGGTCGGGCGCCCGCGGCGAATGATGACGACGATCCGCCGCCCGACGAATCGGGACCACTCGCACATGTTGAGTTATTCGACGACGAACCCGAGTCGGTCGCATCGGGGTTTCCCGGCCGACCCGTCGCTCGACGATCACAAGATTTGCCCCTGAAGACGATGATTTGGCGGGGTGTGGGGTTCGGCTTGGGAGTCGTCGTCGTCGCGATCATTCTCGCTCAGATCGTCTCCATGATTCACGGAACGAAGGCCGAAAAAACCGAGATCGTAGGGGATGCCGCGGCTCAATCGGACGCGACCGAATCGACCGTCGGAGGCGATCCCGACATCACCGTGGCGACTCCGAAGATTCCCCAGAAGAACGTCGTTAAGAAGGACGAGTCCGAGTCGTCCAATCCAGCCGAATCGACGGCTTCGCTCGAGACGAATCGATCGAGTCGGAATCGCACGGGCGCCGCGGCCGAGCCGAAATTCGACCCCGAGACGATCGCCAAATACATCCCCGCTTGGGCTCTCGACGACCTTCCCGAGCTTCCCGACGGGCCGAAGGTGATGTTGAGTCGAATCGCCGCGGTCGACGACAAAGACGCGGTGACATCGGTGCGGCGCGGTTTGGACGTGAACGGCGGGACGATCGAAATCGACGACGCGGGACCGTTTTATACCGAGGATTTGCGGATCGTCGGTAAAGATCGGTTGATCAAGGCCAAGCCCGGACGACTACCGGTGCTGATTTTTCAGGCGCCCGACGCCAATAACAATTATTTACGCGAGCATCCCGCATTGATCACGCTCG